>NC_017068.1:2400000-2701840 GCF_000284095.1 Selenomonas ruminantium subsp. lactilytica TAM6421
CCCCACCAGCCGCTCGATATCACGGATGCGGTCGCCGATGGAAATATAAGCCAAAATGTTGCCGATATCCCCGAATTCGATCTGGATGTCGTACTCATCCCGCAGCATATCGTAGACCTCAATGCCCGTCATGCCAATGCCCTGCGTAAATACGGAGAGTTTGGTCACATCAAAGTCAAAGACACTGTCCCCATCGATAAGCTCCCGTCCATAGGCATAGAAACCGCCGATTTCATTGATTTCCGCCCGGGCATATTCGGCCATGGAGCTGACCTTCTCAAAGGACTCCCGGCCATGCAGGGCCAGATTCCGGCGGGAGAGGTCAAGGCTGGAAATCAACAGATAGGACGCACTGGTGGTCTGCGTCAGATTGATGATCTGCTGCACGTATTCCGCATCAACATCTTTGCCGCAGAGCATGATGGAACTCTGGGTCAGGCTGCCACCGGATTTATGCATGGAAACCGCCGCCAGATCCGCGCCGGCTGCCATGCCGGAAATGGGCAGATTATCCCCGAAGTACAGATGGGTGCCATGGGCTTCATCAACCAGCACCTTCATGCCGGCCTGATGGGCCAGCTCCACAATGCCCTTGAGGTCAGAGGCAATGCCATAGTAAGTCGGATTATTGACAAAGATGGCCTTGGCCTGGGGATGCTGCCGGATGGCCCGCTCCACATCGGACAAGGCCATGCCCGTGGCAATACCGATCTGATGATTCACCCGCACCGGCACATAGACGGGAATACCGCCACAGAGCACCAGCGCATTGATGACGCTCTTATGCACATTGCGGGGCAAGAGGATTTCTTCTCCCGCCCGCACAGTCGAAAGCACCATTGCCTGTACCGCCGAAGTGGTACCGTGCACCATAAAGAACGCGTGCTGTGCACCGAAGGCATCGGCTGTCAGCTCTTCTGCTTCTTTGATAACCGAGATAGGATGACTCAGGTTATCCAACATCTTCATAGAGTTGACATCCACTCCTACGCATTTTTCTCCAAGAAAATCCACCAGCTCCGGATTGCCCCGCCCCCGCTTATGTCCGGGCACATCAAACGGAACAACACGCCGTTTGCGCAGTTCCAGCATTGCCTCATAAACCGGCGCGGTATGTTGATTGATTCGATCCATTTCCGCCTCCCTAAATGAATAATCTGACAATTATCACGAATATCATCACAATAAAATTTTACAGGCAATCGCGAATCAAAGCAAGTAAAATTATATTTTATTATATTTACACAATGAAATTAGATAAATTGCAGTTTGACGGTGCGAGCTGGAATGCAATTGGCATAGAGCAGTGGGGCGGCGGTGGGAATACTTTTCCGCCGCTGCACTAAATGACCCGCCAGCAGAAGTACGCATCTTCCAGTAACCTGCGCCGGGCAAGTCCGGCGGCGCGTCCATCAACGAAGCATCCAGCAAATGCTGTTTGCGGGCCAGCCTTCACTTCGTTCAGGCAGTCGTTCCGCTGGTGGAAAAGCATCCCCACCGCCACCCAGCGTTACGTTTGTCAATGCTGCTATGTTCCGGCTGGAGGATACAAGCACATCGATGTTCTTGTTACGGGAGAACCGGGTTCGTGCCGATTGCCAGAATCATGGCTGGGGCGAACGGGGGAGTGCTTTTTCTGTGGGAGCGACTGTCTGAGCGCAGCGAAGACCGGCCCGAGGCAGGCAGTTACTAGAAAGATCGCTGAAAGACGCGCCGCCGGTCTTGCCCGGCGCCATCTGGCTAAACAGCTCTAAAATTGCCGAGAGGGTCGTTTTAGCGGAGACAGAAAAAGTACTCCCCCGTGAACCCCTGACTGCGTATGAACGGGATACCTTCAGCACGAACTCACTCACAAACTGCAATAGTCAAAAGGGGCTGTTGCATGAGTGAGAAATCACTTATGCACAACCCCTTTGTGTATAAATCATTTGAATAGTGGACAGCATCACTCGCCGCACACAGCGCGGGCAGCTGCTGCCCGTTTATATTCAATATAGGCAAGGATCGTGTCTGCCGCCACTTCTAATGGTATGTTGCTGGTATTGATCATCAGATCATAATTTGTAGGTTCCCCCCAAATTTGACCCGTATAGAACTCATAATACTGTTTACGGCGGTTTTCTTCCCGGTTGAGGTCTCTGAGGCTCATTCCCTGATACTTGGTCTTGCAGCGTGCTGAGCGAAAATCATCATCCGCATAGATGAAAAAAGAAAATACATCTGCACGGTTACGCAGAATATAATCGGCGCAACGCCCCAAAAAGATTGCACTTTCCGGCCGGTCTGCCAAATTCAGGATGATCTTGGCCTGCTCGATGTACATACGATTGTTTTCCACAATGCGTTCACGGCCTTCATATTTGTCCAGGTTTCCCTGCGCCTCCTCCGGTGTATGATACGAACGCGCAATAGCCTCTTCGATATGGATGCCATTATGCAGGTTCTGGGCGGCCATTTCTACCAATTTACTATTATAATGGTGGCAGTGAAGTTTTTTCGTCAGAATTTCAGCAACCTCCCGGCCACCACTGCCAAATTGCCGGGAAATCGTTATCAACGTCTTTTCCATGCGGGAATCCTCCATTTCATTGAATAGGCTTAGCGCTGTGCCTGTGGGTCATAACAGGGAATCGCCTGAATGAGTTCCGGTGTTTCTTCCTGCTGCGCCAGGATCTGCCGGCGCAGATTGAGTTCCGCTGTCATATCCGTACGGATGGCATCCAGCTTATAGAAATAGATCAACGATGCAATCACAACGCACAAGAGCAGCGGCAGCCAAACAAAGCAGGTCTCGATTGCCGCAAGGGACGAAGCGCTCTGCACTGCATTGGGAACATAACCTCCCATGTTCAGGAACATCCCCACGACAAAACTGGTCAGCCCCATGCCACCCTTGACAAAAAAACCTTGAAAAGCCGCAATCAGGCCAGCAACGCTCTTATTCTTCTTATACTCCGAATAATCAATGACATCCGGCTGCATGGCAAAGGTGATGCCGAAAATACCATACATCCCCAATCCTGTAATGACCAGACCGGCCAACAGGCACATCAGGGAATCCTGCCCAAAGTAAATCAACAAGTCACCCGCAACGTATAAAGCAGCACTGAAGAACATCAGGCTGCGCTTTTGGAAATGCTTCTCCAACGCGGGCAGGGCCAGCAGCATCGGCAGCCCGGAAAGAATACCCAGAACGCCCACCAATGCCAGTAAATCCGCATGATTCAGATTATACCGAAAATAATAGATAATCGTCGTATTGCGAACCACATAAAGGGAAAAATAAAAGAGATTCAAAAAGAACAAGATCCAAGCCTGCCCCGTAAGCCCCTGAAAACTCTCTTTCAAGCTGGCATGGTCATTCGTGACTGTGGTCGGCACAACTTCCTTGGTGCTGGAAAAGGTAAAGAAAAAAATGCACATAGCCACGATGCCATACAGCGTCATCGTAACCAAATACCCTTGGGCTGGGTCAGTCCCGCCAAAAAAATCTACCAAAGGTGACGTAATCGACATAACGACAGCAGTACCGATCATGGCACAGATCATGCGGGTTGATACGAGAATATCGCGTTCATGGACATCCGAGGTCAGGCGCGGCACAATCGTATTGAGGGGAATATTGACAACCGTATAAGCGGTGCACAACAGGCAATAAGTCACATAAGCCCAAATCAGCTTGCCTGTCGCATCAAAATCAGGAATATAAAAGGTCAGGAATGTAAAGATTGCAAAGGGAACAGCACCAATCAGGAAATAAGGACGTCCCTGCCCCCAACGGCTTTTCGTATGGTCTACGACGATTCCCATAACCGTATCCGTTATCGCATCGATGAACTTCGTTACCAGCATCATCGTCCCTGCAGCCACAGCAGCAATGCCAAAAACGTCCGTATAGAACACCATCAGGTATGAAGCCATCGTACTGAACACCAGATTACAGCCCAAGTCACCCATACCGTATCCAATGCGGATGCGCCATTTACTCATCATCTCTGCTCCCTCCTCTTACCAATCCAAGGCAGCAATTGCAGCCTTTTCCACACATAGACCAGCGCGATAATGCTGCATGAATTCATTGAATCCATTTATCTCATCCTGCGATGCTTCCACGCTGTCGCCGTCCAGTTCCGCAAAAATACGGTGATTGAGATAATCCCCCAGGCTTTCCCCGGGCTGCCGGTCGAGCCGATAAGCCGCCAGCAGCGCAATGCCCCAGGCACCGCCCTCACTGGCTGTATTCATAACAGTCACAGGAGCTTCGCAAGCCGCAGAGAGATAACGCTGTCCTACACCTTTCGTCTTGAAAAAACCGCCATGCCCCATGATGCGGTCTACCTCTACGCCTTCTTCTTTCAGGATATCCAGCCCCATCTTCACGGCGCCTAAGGAAGTGTAAAGATTCGCCCGCATGAAATTGGACAGATTGAACCTGCTGTTCACGGTACGTAAAAAGATGGGCCGACCTTCATTGATCATGGTGATATTCTCCCCGGAATAATACCCATAAGGAAGCAAACCACCACAATCTGCATCGCCATGCAAGGAATTCGTATACAATTTGGTGAACAGATCTCCCTTGCTGGCCTCATATCCCATCAGTTTTGCAAATTCACCAAATATATCGACCCAGGCATTGAGGTCAGTGGTTCCATTATTCGCATGAGACATCGCACAAGGTGCCCCCGTAGGCGTTGCCACCATGTCGATCTCCCGATGCAGGTTCACCAGCGGACGTTCCAGTACAATCATCGCAAAGGTACTGGTCCCAGCTGAGACATTGCCTGTACGGGGAGCAACGGCATTCGTAGCAGTCATGCCAGTTCCGGCATCGCCTTCCGGCGGACAAAACGGAATACCCGCTTCCAGATCACCATCTGCATCCAACAAGCCAGCACCATGCGGCGTGAGCCTGCCGGCATCTTCTCCCGCTGCCAATACTCGCGGCAATACATGGCGAAGCTGCCAGGAATATCCATATGGCTGCAAAAGCTCATCAAACCGCTGCACCATGGACTCCACATAGTCATTCGTTTCCGGATCTACAGGAAACATTCCCGAAGCATCCCCTATACCGATCACCCGCTCTCCTGTCAGCTGCCAATGAATGAATCCTGCCAACGTTGATACATAATCCAGTTCCTGCACATGCGCTTCCTGGTCCAGAATGCGCTGATAGAGATGCGCCACCGTCCAACGAAGGGGAATATTGAACTGAAACAAATTGGTCAGACGGTTGGCTGCCTCCTGTGTATTTGTATTGCGCCAGGTCTGAAAAGGTGCCAGCAATTCACCGGCTGCATCAAAAGCCATGTAGCCATGCATCATCGCGCTGACGCCCATCGCGCCAAAGCCTGTCAGCGTGACGCCATATTGCCGCCTGACTTCCTGTTTCAACGACTGATAACAGCTGCGCAGGCCCGCATAGATTTCCTGCAGATGAAAGGTCCATATTCCTTTCTCAAAAGAATTCTCCCAATCATGGATGCCAACGGCCAGTACCTCTCCGGAAAGATCAACCAGAACCGCCTTGATGCGTGTTGACCCGAATTCAATGCCCAGTGCCGTGCGTTTATTGCAAATATCCGCTTTCGCCGTCATAACATTTCTTCCTTTCCCCCCAGCCAGCAAAAGACTGCTGGCTGGGTTACCTCATTTCAATCAGAAGCAAGTGAATGCACCATCGACAATCACATCCGTACCTGTGGTGAATGTGCTGGCATCACCGGCAAGATAGACACAGATGGCTTCCAATTCTTCCGGTTTCCCCATACGTCCCATCGGTGCCATCGCATTCCATTGCTCAATCAAGGGAATCAAGGTCGGCGAATTCATCGTAAGTTCCGTTGCGATATATCCGGGGCTGATGCTGTTGACCCGCACTTTCTTCTTGCCCCATTCGATGGCCAAGGATTTCGTCAGCTGAATGACAGCAGCCTTCGATGCATTATAGGCACATTGCGGCTGCGGCACATTGACGATATGCGCTGACATCGATGCCGTATTGATGATAGAACCGCCGCCATGAGCCAGCATATATTTTCCCGCAGCGATATCCGTCAGGAAGATGCCATTCAAATTGATGTTGATGACCTTGAGCCACTGTTCATAGCTCATTTCCTCTGCCGGAGCATTGATGCAGATTCCTGCATTATTATGGCAGAAATCTAATCCTCCGAGTTTTTCGACCACTTCCTGCACCATTGCCTCAACCTGGTCCTTGTCCGTGCAATCCGTCTGGATGGCAATGACTTTACGTCCCGTCTTTTCTGCAATTTCTGCAGCAGTGCGCTTAGCAGTCTCGATATCGAGATCTACGATCGCCACATCAGCACCAGCTTCAGCAAAGGCTGTTGCCGTACATTTTCCGATCCCCCTTGCAGCCCCCGTAACGAACCCCTTTTTGCCCGTCAATTTCATTTTTTCGATGATCCCCATGATGACAACTCCTTTTCTGTTCATACATTTTGTAAAACTATTTTTCAAATCTGTTTACATAATAATCCTGTTTGATAGTTTTGTCAAGCGATTTTACAAAAAAGCTAAACAAATCAATAAGAACAATGAACGAAGGCGTTGAATATAACTACTTCGTATGGATTTCCGCTATATTTTTTGTTATAATGAGTACAGCAATTCATAAAACACTTTTACAAAATAAATGAGGAGTCTATATGAAGAACAGCATCACCCCTTATGAAATCCGCCAAACCAATCGTCAACGCATCTTTCAATACATTTATCAGAAACAGAATGTCTCCCAACAGGATATCGCCTATGACTTGCATCTGAGCCGGCCCACCATCACCACTAACCTGACGGATCTGAAAGAAGAAGGACTTGTCAATGAGGCAGGACAGATCGACAGCGAATCAGCCGGCCGCAAACCCAGCGCCTATGCGGTCAACCCCCAGCACCGGGTAAGTATTGGTGTTGAGCTGCTGAGCCATCAGGTCAAAACCATTGCCATTGACCTTTACGGACACAGAATCAGCTACAACACTTTCCAGTTGGATTTCGAACATAACGACGCATATTTCCAAAAAGTCTGTGCGCACATCTTACAATTCAAAGACAACTGCCAATTGACCGATGTGCAGATTCTCGGCATTGGTTTTGCCATGCAGGGTCTGATTGCACCAGATGGAGAAAAGGTCATCTATGGCAAGATCCAGGACTGCACCGGTCTCGAAATTTCCTCCCTAACGAAATATCTGCCCTATCCCTGTCGTTTCATCCATGATGCCAGCAGCGCAGCTATCGCAGAACTTTGGGCTTCGCCCTCCCTCCAGGATGCCTTTTATCTCTCCCTGAGCCGTCATCTGGGCGCCACGATGATCCTGAACCGCAGGATTGTCTCCGGCCTCCATGGACACAATGCCACGATCGAGCACATCCAAATGGATCCCCAGGGCGAACTCTGCTACTGTGGAAAGCGTGGCTGCCTGGAAACCCTCTGTTCCCTGCGTGCCCTTCACCATGATCTGGATCAGCTTGACTCCTTCTTCACGCAAGTGCGCAATGCCGACCTGAAGGCGCAAGAAATCTGGATTTCCTATCTAAAGAATCTGGCGCGTGCCATCAACATACTCCATCTGATCTACGACAAAGACATCATTCTTGGCGGCTATCTGGCACCCTATCTACAGCAGGCAGACCTCAACTATCTATATAAGGAAATTGCTGCCCAGACACCTTTTGCCGAGGAATGGGATTTCCTGCAGATCAGCAAAATGCCCGAACACAATATCACCATCGGCGCAGCTCTTCCCTATATCCAAAAATATCTGGAACATATCTAAACGATTCGAAAACGACAATGATTGTAAAAAAAACTTCAGCTGTCCCAATCAGGGAACAGCTGAAGTTTTTTTCGCGGCCACTATTTTCCCGCGAAATCTGGGTATATTTTTTTAGGAATGAGGCTGCGCAATCTTTACGGATGCTGCTGCCGAATTGCCATAAAGTTTCAGTGCCGAAGCAATCAAGAGATTCAGCACAAAACAGGCTGCAAAGAAATAGAGGGTGTCTGCATAGCTATGGGTGTGTTCCCAGAACCACGAGACAATGGTTGGCCCCACAACGCCGGCCATGCCCCAGGCCGTAAGCACCCGGCCATGGATGGCGCTGAGCTCCCGGGTGCCAAAGATATCCGAAAGATAAGCCGGCATGCAGGAAAAGCCACCGCCATAGCAGCTGATAATCAAAAACACCAGCATCTGGAAGAGCATGGCATCGCGGGTACCTGCCAACAGCCAAAAGGCCCCGACCTCCAAGGCAAAGAACGCCATATAGGTAAGACCGCGCCCCAGATAATCAGAAAGGGTGGACCAGAGGATGCGGCCGCCGCCGTTGAGCAAACCGATAATGCCCACCATGGAAGCTGCCTGGGCTGCATCCATGCCCGTGACCTGCTGGGCCATGGGCGAAGCTACAGCCAACAGGCCAATGCCGCAGGTGATGTTGACGAAAAACACCCACCAGAGAGCCCCGAACTGCCAGGTCTTGATGGCCTCAGCTGCCGTAACCCCATGCTGGAGCTTTTTCACCGCCGTGCTTCCCTCCGGCATGACCGGCGGCTTCAAATACAGGGCCGAGGCGCCAATCAGCACCATATAGACCGTACCGAGAATCAGGAAATTTTCCACCAGACCAAACTGCGCCGTCAGATACTGCATGACCGGCCCGGCAATCAAGGCTGCAAAACCAAAGCCCATAATGGCCAGCCCCGTAGCAAAACCACGATGGTTCGGGAAATACTTGACCAAAGTAGATACCGGTGTGATATAGCCGACGCCCAGGCCGATACCGCCAATTACGCCATAGAAGAGATAAAGCAGCGGCAGACTGTGCAGATGGAGTGCCAGCGCCGTGCCAAACATCCCCGAACCAAAGAACATCATGGAGAGCAGGCCGCTTTTCTTCGGGCCATGCTTTTCCACAAACCGCCCCAAAAAGCCTGCCGACATGCCAAGGAACAAGATTGCCAGGGAAAAAGTCCAGGTCGTCTCCGCCAGGGTAAAGCCCATCTCCGCCATGATTGGCCGGGTCAGTACACTCCAGGCATAGACGCTGCCAATGGAAATATGAATCCCCACTGCAGCCAAAGCAATCAGCCAACGATTCCGCATGAAAACCATCCTTTCTGCTGCCCAAGGCAGCAACCGAAAAGAGATTTCATCCCAAACGCAAACGACCGCCTGGACAAAATCTCTGCCCAGACGGTCGGCTTATCAAAACCATGCAGTACATGTGGTCAATTCCACTAATCCGTCAGTCCTGCATAGCCTATTCACTTTTCATATCATCAGTTTATCAGTTTCAGCTAACAGCTGTCAAGGAAAATTTACCGATGACACAGATCAGAATCTGACATTGAGGCCCACGCCCACAGCGTTTTCATGATGACCGCCATGACGCGGCTTGAAGTTGTGGTAGTTCACATTGAGGCCAACGTTGAGCAGGATATCCTTATTAATACCCACCTGCGTCTCATTGAAATCCTTGCCAGCGATATAGGAAGCATAGGCATCAAAGCCGAAAACCTTCGGCGTGCTCAAAGCGACACCACCAAAAGCATTGTTCTTCTCACCGCCCATATCCCAGCGGTAACCGCCGATCAGCTTGACTTCAGAGCCTACCACATCATACTGCAGGTAAGCATCCTTCTGATCGCCGTATTCATCACGATCAGCATAAGCAGCACCAATCGTTGCTTTGCCGGTAACCTTATGTTCGATATAAGAGTCCTTCGTACCCACGCCAATAGACGTTTCATGGTTAGCCAACTGGTGAATTGGTGCTGCCGAAGCGAAGGAAGCACCTGCTAACATAACTGCCGCAAGGACAAAAGCTGTTTTCTTCATTAATATTACCTCCTAAAATCAACTTTCCTTAGGGTAACTTATTTTACCGTCTCTGTCAAGGTATCGCATTTCTTCGCCATACAGATGGATTTTCTCTTAAAAATCAGGTCAAATGACCTTTGCTTATTTGTTATTTTTTCCTTATAATAATTATAGTTTTATAATTATTGGTCAGAAAGAAGGAATCAAACATGGCAACTCCTCATATTGCTGCTGAAAAAGGCGAAGTAGCAGAACGCATTCTGCTCCCTGGCGATCCCCTGCGGGCAAAATTCATTGCGGAAAATTTCCTCGAGGATGTAAAACAGTACACCTCCGTACGCAACATCCTGGGTTTCACGGGCAAGTACAAAGGCGTCCCCGTTTCCGTACAGGGTACTGGCATGGGCATGCCCTCCATCTCCATCTATGTGCATGAGCTCATCCATCACTTTGGCTGCAAGAAGCTCTTCCGCGTCGGCACTTGCGGCGGCATGCACCCCGATGTGAAACTGCGCGATGTGCTGATTGCTCAGGCTGCCAGCACGGATTCTTCCATGATCCGCAACATCTTCGGCGGCAATATCAACTACTGCCCCATTGCTGACTATGAGCTGCTCTCCAAAGCTGTAGCCAACAGCAAGAAACTCAACCTGCATGCCACGGTGGGCAATATCATCTCCGTGGACCGTTTCTACGATGAAGAAATCGACAACGAAAAACTTCGTAAATACGGCATCCTCGCTGTCGAAATGGAAGCAGCAGCCCTCTACACGCTGGCTGCCGAAGCCCATGTTCAGGCCCTGGCCCTCTTCACCGTCAGCGACCATCTCCTGACCGGCGAAGCCTGCACGGCCGAAGAACGCCAGACCACCTTCAACGATATGATCAAGATTGCTCTGGAAACCGCTATCGAAGACTGATTTCTAAAAACATAAAAAGCTCCGTGCGCATCAACGTATCGCACGGAGCTTTTTATTTACAATTTGAATTTGCCAATGGCTGCCTGCATATCCGTAGCCATATTCGCCAAGGCCTGAGAGGCTGCAGCGATTTCTTCATTAGACGCTGACTGTTCCTGCGTCGCCGCCGAAATGGTCTGGGTATTTTCCGAGGTCTTGCGGCTGATGCTATCAATGGAATCCACCGCATTGACGATATTGCCAGCACCTGCGGCCACTACCTCTACCGAACCATTGATCTCATCCATCTGCGTCTTGATACCGTTGACCATGGTGAGGATACCTTCAAACTGCTCACCCACCTCCCGAATGGCAGCGGTACCGCTCTTCACCTCATCCGTCCCGGCCTGCATGGCCTTGACAGCCTCATAGGTGTCATTCTGGATGGACATGATCCGTTCCTTGATCTGCTCGGCTGAATCCTGGGATTCGGCGGCCAGCTTGCGGACTTCCTCTGCTACTACCGCAAAGCCCCGACCATGCTCACCAGCTCTGGCAGCTTCAATCGCCGCATTGAGCGACAAGAGATTCGTCTGCTCAGCAATGGAGGAAATCGCCTCGACAATCTGCCCGATCTGACTGCTGTTTTCGCCCAGCTTCTGCACCACATCAGCCGAAGCCAGCACACTTTTCTCAATGTTGCCCATACGTTTGACTGCAGTTTCCATCAAAGATGCACCTTTATGCGCAGCTTCTGCTGTACGTCCCGAAGTTTCGGTAACCGTACGTGCCTTTTCTGCCATGGAAGTCACATCTTCATATACACTATCCACGTTGGATTTGGCATTATCGATATTATGCAGCTGCTCTTCCATATTCATGGAAACTTCACCCACGGTTTCAGCCACATGGACAGAAGCCTCGGCAGACTGCTGGGCATTGGCTGTAAGTTCCTCCGAGGAAGCCGCCACCTGTTCACTGGTCGCCGCCATCTTGGATATCAGATTCCTCAGATTGCCGCTCATCGTATTGAATGCCCTCGTCAGTGAACCAATCTCATCGTTAGAGGTAACCGGCAGATTTTCCATATGCAGATTGCCATCTGCCAGCTGGACAGCATGCGCTTCCAGTCCCGCAATCGGTGTCGTGATCCGTCCGGCAAAGGTCAGACAGATAAATACAGACAAGGCCAGCCCAGCCAGCGTCAGCACCGCAAAGACAATCTTCAACTTCTGCAACGGCGCAAAAACAAAATCATAGGGCACAGAAATCCCCATGATCCAACCCGTTTCCGGCACCGTCTGATAGGCAAAGACCTTATCCTCACCGTTGATGGTCACCTCAAAATAGCCTTCGCCTTTCTTGACCATCTCATCAAAATGACTGCCCAAACCATCAATTTCCTTAAGATTCTTCATCGGCTCGCCAGCCCCAGACGTAGCCAGGATATTGCCGTTAGATTCCACGATGATGCCCACACCTTCACCATGATATTTCATATCATTAGCTTGTTCCGTAAGCACATCCAAAGCCAGATCCACACAGGTAGCACCCACGAACTGACCATTGGCCTTGATTGGCGAAGCGACCGATACGACCAGCTTGTTGGTATTGGCATCGATATAAGCCTCGGTAAAAACGGTCTTGTCATGTGCCTTGGCATCTTTGTACCAAGGGCGCTGACGCGGGTCCTTCTTCCCAGTATTCTCTCCGGAATAGAAACCAGAGAACCAGCCGTCCTCCGTTCCCGCAGTCATCTCTAAGATTTCCTTATCGGAAACCGTGGTTCCTAAAGTCTCCTGCGTGTGCATAACAGCAAAATTGCCATTCAGGCTGGTCATATGATTCGTCGTGGCCACACCAAAAGCTTTTTTCTCCCGCAGCCAGCCATTCAGCTCATTCGCCTCTTTGGCAATGGTCGTCCGCAATTCACTGTCCACACTCTCCTGCAATGCAGAGCTGGCCATGAAATACCCGACAATCGACACCACCGCGAGCAACAAGCCCATAAGTCCCGACAAGGCCATAAATTTTTGTTTCAATCCCATAAAAAATCCCTCCTTGCTTCGTTACCCAAACATGAATCCCTAGTTAACTAAATGATAATTCCACACCGAAAAGAAAATTTCCTGCCATGGTATAAAAAAAAGAACCGCGAAAATCCGCTCTCTACACACAAACATAAAATTACCATAAACATACGAAAAAAGCACCCTTACGGGTGCTTCATCACTTATACCCCAAAGGGCACCTTGACTGGCAACGCCCTATCCTCCCAGTCCGTCTCCAGACAAGTACTTTCGGCGTATGAGTGCTTAACTACTGTGTTCGGTATGGGAACAGGTGGAACCACTCAGCTATCGTCACCAGATATTCAGTTGAGTATGTACTACTCAAAACTATACAGAAGAAAATCGCTATGTCGAACATTTTAGTTCTTTATGAAGTTAAGCCCTCGATTTATTAGTATTGGTCCGCTGCATGCCTTACGGCACTTCCACTCCCAACCTATCTACCTTGTCTTCTTCAAGGAATCTTACTGGATTACTCCATGAGATACTTCATCTCGGGACAGGCTTCACGCTTAGATGCTTTCAGCGTTTATCCCTTCCGGACGCAGCTACCCAGCTATGCTTCTGGCGAAACAACTGGTACACCGGCGGTCCGTCCACTCCGGTCCTCTCGTACTAGGAGCAGCTTCCCTCATGTATCTTACGCCCGCGATGGATATGGACCGAACTGTCTCACGACGTTCTGAACCCAGCTCACGTACCACTTTAATGGGCGAACAGCCCAACCCTTGGGACCTGCTTCAGCCCCAGGATGTGATGAGCCGACATCGAGGTGCCAAACCTCCCCGTCGATATGGACTCTTGGGAGAGATTAGCCTGTTATCCCCAGGGTAGCTTTTATCCGTTGAGCGATGGCAATTCCACTCTCATTCCACCGGATCACTAAGCCCTACTTTCGTACCTGCTCGACGTGTCTGTCTCGCAGTCAAGCTCCCTTCTGCCTTTATACTCTTCGCGCGATTTCTGTCCGCGCTGAGGGAACCTTTGGACGCCTCCGTTACTCTTTCGGAGGCGACCGCCCCAGTCAAACTGTCCGCCTGCCACTGTCCCCGAAGTCGTTAGTTTCAGGGTTAGATTCCTAACACGCAAAGGCTGGTATCCCAACATTGACTCCCTACAATCTGGCGACTGTAGTTCTCCGTCTCCCAGCTATCCTGTACGTTACATGCCAAAAATCAATGACAGGCTGCAGTAAAGCTCCATGGGGTCTTTCTGTCCAGTCGCGGGTAACCTGCATCTTCACAGGTATTTCAATTTCACCGGGTCCCTCGTTGAGACAGTGCCCAAGTCGTTACACCTTTCGTGCGGGTCGGAACTTACCCGACAAGGAATTTCGCTACCTTAGGACCGTTATAGTTACGGCCGCCGTTTACTGGGGCTTCAATTCCGAGCTTCACCTTGCGGCTGACCCGTCCTCTTAACCTTCCAGCACCGGGCAGGTGTCAGCACCTATACGTCAGATTTCTCTTTAGCAGGCACCTGTGTTTGTGGTAAACAGTCGCTTGGGCTTCTCTTCTGTCGCCGGCTCCAGCTCCATCAGTAAATGACTTCACCAGCTCCGGCCATCCTTCTCCCGAAGTTACGGATGCATTTTGCCGAGTTCCTTAACGAGGGTTTTCCCGCGCACCTTAGGATTCTCTCCCCGCCTACCTGTGTCGGTTTTGGTACGGGTACATGTCGTCTCGTTAGAAGCTTTTCTTGGCAGTGTAGTACGTCTGAATTTGATGCATCCCGAAGGATTTATCTATCTATCGGTTCTCAGCCTTACAGTGTGGGGATTTGCCTCCACACCAGCCTACCGCCTTCGACTGGCATTTCCATTCGCCAGCTCAGACTCCTTGCTGCGTCACTCCATCCTCAAACAACTCCATGCAGTACAGGAATTTTCGCCTGTTGTCCATCGCCTACGCTTGCTGCCTCGGCTTAGGTCCCGACTTACCCTGGGACGACGAGCGTTGCCCAGGATCCCTTAGGCTTTCGGTGGGCCAGATTCTCACTGGCCGTTTCGCTACTCATACCGGCATTCTCACTTCCATACGCTCCAGCTGTCCTTCCGGTCAACCTTCAACGCACATGGAACGCTCCCCTACCCATGCTTGCGCATGCCGCGACTTCGGTTCTGTACTTGAGCCCCGGATATTTTCGGCGCAGGGCCTCTCGACCAGTGAGCTATTACGCACTCTTTAAATGGTGGCTGCTTCTGAGCCAACATCCTGGTTGTTTAGGAAGTCCTACATCCTTTTCCACTTAGTACAGCATTGGGGACCTTAGTCGGCGGTCTGGGCTGTTTCCCTCTTGAATACGGGTCTTATCACTCGCATTCTGACTCCCAGGTTCTTCTCATAAAGCCATTCGTAGTTTGACTGGAGTTGGTATCCATTACAGACCCGCGTCCGATCAGTGCTCTACCGTCTTTATGTGTCGCCTGAGGCTAGCCCTAAAGCTATTTCGGGGAGAACCAGCTATCTCCACGTTCGATTGGCATTTCACCCCTATGCACAGCTCATCCCAAAGTTTTTCAACACTCACGGGTTCGGCCCTCCACTCATTTTTACCTGAGCTTCAGCCTGGCCATGCATAGATCACTGTGGTTTCGGGTCTAATCCATGTAACTTTCGCCCTGTTCAGACTCGCTTTCGCTTCGGCTCCGTGTCTTCCACTTAACCTCGCTACATAAATTAACTCGCCGGTTCATTCTTCAATAGGCACGCCGTCGCTCATATAAAGAGCTTCGACTGCTTGTAGACATACGGTTTCAGGTTCTATTTCACTCCCCTCCCGGGGTTCTTTTCACCTTTCCCTCACGGTACTATGCGCTATCGGTCGTTCCGTAGTATTTTGCCTTGGATGGTGGTCCACCCTGCTTCCCACAAGGTTTCACGTGTCTCGTGGTACTCTGGATACCGGCCCATTGGACAACTTTTCGCTTACGGGGGTTTCACCTTCTGTGCCGCTCCTTCCCAGAAGCTTCAGCTAAATTGTCTTCCTTTTATGCCGGTCCTCAACCCCGGGTGTCCGAAGACTCCCGGTTTGGGCTCTTCCCTGTTCGCTCGCCGCTACTGAGGGAATCTCTTTTGATTACTTTTCCTCCGGTTACTTAGATGTTTCAGTTCACCGGGTGTGCCTCCTAGAAACTAGGTAATACGACATGACTCGTATTGGGTTGCCCCATTCGGACATCCATGACTCACAGCCTACTTGCGGCTCCTCATGGCTTTTCGCAGCTTATCGCGTCCTTCATCGGCTCGGAACGCCTAGGCATCCACCATATGCCCTTGGTAGCTTAACTTTCGTTTGCTTTTAAGGTATCACATGTTTGTGTGATGTCTATGCTTTAGAATCCTAAAATGTTCGTTCAACCTTCTGTTTACACTGTCGTGTAGACCATTGGTTAAAATTGATACATTTTGATTTCTTCTGTGTAGTTTTCAGTGTACATATTAGAGAGATTATTCTCTCAAAACTAGACAATGCAAATTCCAGATGCTCCGACCTAAGATTTTGTAATCCTTAGAAAGGAGGTGATCCAGCCGCACCTTCCGATACGGCTACCTTGTTACGACTTCACCCCAGTCATCGCCCCCACCTTAGACGGCTGCATCCTTGCGGTTTGCCCACCGGCTTCGGGTGTGAATGACTTCCGTGGTGTGACGGGCGGTGTGTACAAGGCCCGGGAACGTATTCACCGCTGTATGCTGACCAGCGATTACTAGCGATTCCGACTTCATGCAGGCGGGTTGCAGCCTGCAATCCGAACTGGGAGATGGTTTATGGGGTTCGCTTGCCCTCGCGGGTTCGCTGCTCTCTGTCCATCCCATTGTAGTACGTGTGTAGCCCAGGACATAAGGGGCATGATGACTTGACGTCATCCCCGCCTTCCTCCGCGTTGTCCGCGGCAGTCTCATTTGAGTTCCCACCATAACGTGCTGGCAACAAATGATAGGGGTTGCGCTCGTTGCGGGACTTAACCCAACATCTCACGACACGAGCTGACGACAGCCATGCACCACCTGTTTTCGTGTCTCCGAAGAGAGGGATCTATCTCTAGATCTTTCACTCAATGTCAAGCCCTGGTAAGGTTCTTCGCGTTGCGTCGAATTAAACCACATACTCCACCGCTTGTGCGGGCCCCCGTCAATTCCTTTGAGTTTCAGTCTTGCGACCGTACTCCCCAGGCGGAATGCTTATTGCGTTAACTCCGGCACAGAAGGGGTCGATACCTCCTACACCTAGCATTCATCGTTTACGGCGTGGACTACCAGGGTATCTAATCCTGTTCGCTCCCCACGCTTTCGAGCCTCAGCGTCAGTTACAGTCCAGAAAGCCGCCTTCGCCACTGGTGTTCCTCCTAATATCTACGCATTTCACCGCTACACTAGGAATTCCGCTTTCCTCTCCTGCACTCAAGAAAGACAGTTTCAATCCCATCACGGGGTTGAGCCCCGCACTTTTAAGACTGACTTGCCTTCCCGCCTGCGCTCCCTTTACGCCCAATAATTCCGGACAACGCTCGCCACCTACGTATTACCGCGGCTGCTGGCACGTAGTTAGCCGTGGCTTCCTCGACGGGTACCGTCATTGCGAAAAACTATTCGCATTTCGCACATTCGTCCCCGTCAACAGAGCTTTACGAGCCGAAACCCTTCTTCACTCACGCGGCGTTGCTCCGTCAGGCTTTCGCCCATTGCGGAAGATTCCCCACTGCTGCCTCCCGTAGGAGTCTGGACCGTGTCTCAGTTCCAATGTGGCCGTTCATCCTCTCAGACCGGCTACTGATCGTCGCCTTGGTAGGCCGTTACCCCACCAACTAGCTAATCAGACGCAGACCCATCACAAAGCGATAGCTTACAAGTAGAGGCCATCTTTAATCAGTCTCCCATGCGGGAATCTGACAACATTCGGTATTAGCAGTCCTTTCGGACTGTTGTCCCCATCTTTGCGGCAGGTTGTCTACGCGTTACTCACCCGTTTGCCACTCGGCATCTTTTCAACACTCAATACTCGACTCTTAGTTAAGCACTTTATAAAAGTGAAATTGCGACTTCGTCGCAATGACGCTTGAAGTGACTTTATCAAGTACTCAGTGTTGAAAATCTGCCTCGTTCGACTTGCATGTGTTAAGCACGCCGCCAGCGTTCGTCCTGAGCCAGGATCAAACTCTCCATAAAATTTATGAAGAACTTAATCAAGCTCTCAATTATCTATAAAAGAAATTGCCGATTGCTATGTTGTTCATACCAATCGATGTTTTGTTAAGAAGTAAAAACTTCTTCAAACATCTGGCTTAATCATGTTGCATGATTATTTTGCATTGTTTAGTTTTCAAAGAACAATCATTGTCGCACTCTTCAGAAGTGCCCGTCGCTTCAAGCGACTCATTTATCTTATCACCAGCAGATCAGCTTGTCAAGAACTTTTTAAATTCTTTTTTGAAGCTTTTCGGAACTCTCCAGCGGCCTGCCACTCAAGGCTTGCTGTGCTGTTTCGTTGCCGTGTCTGTCAGCGACTTGTATTATATTACACGAGTCGGATGGATATGTCAACACCTTTTTTGAAAAAACTTAAAAAAACTGCCAAACGCTGCCAAAACATTAGTCCCCCCTGTCATGCTTTATCCACACCTATAAATTGCAGTTTGTAGATGCGAGCCTAAACTCTTTTGTTATAGCTCAGTGGGGCGGCGGTGGGAATACTTTTCCGCCGCTGCACTAAATGTCCCGCCAACAGAAGTACGCATCTTCCAGTAACCTGCGCCGGGCAAGTCCGGCGGCGCGTCCATCAACGAAGCATCCAGCAAATGCTGTTTGCGGGCCAGCCTTCACTTCGTTCAGGCAGTCGTTCCGCCGGCGGAAAAGCATCCCCACCGCCACCCAGCGTTACGTTTGTCAATGCTGCTATGTTCCGGCTGGAGGATACAAGCACATCGATGTTCTTGTTACGGGAGAACCGGGTTCGTGCCGATTGCCAAAATCGTGGCTGGGAGGCGAACGGGGGAGTGCTTTTTCTGTGGGAGCGACTGCCTGAGCGCCAGCGAAGGCCGGCCCGAGGCAGGCAGTTACCAGAAAGCACGCTGAAAGACGCGCCGCCGGTCTTGCCCGGCGCCATCTGGCTAAACAGCTCTAAAATTGCCGAGAGGGTCGTTTTAGCGGAAACAGAAAAAGTACTCCCCCGTGAACCCCTGACTGCGTATGAACGGGATATCTTCAGCACGAACCTGCCAATAAACTGCAATTTGCGCAAATGGGGCTGTTGCACGTAACTTTTCACTGCAACAGCCCCATTTATCCTCAGATTTTGATATTCGTAATAATACGTCCCAACCGCGTGCCGGACAGCAGATTCCACGTCCACTTGATGGCCACGGTGATATTAGTATGGGTACCAGCCAAGCGGATCAGATGGATGAACATCCAAGCGCACCAAGCGATAAAGCCGGTCATTTCCGGGTTCATGCTGGTCTTGGCCACAACGGCCTGCCCACGCCCAATGGTAGCCATAGCTCCCAAATCCTTATACACGAAGGTTTTGAGCTCCTGCTGCCCGCGAATCAGGCGCATGATGTTCTCATGAGCCACCACGGCTTCCTGGGTAGCCACCGGCGCCACCGTTGCCAGCGGCCGTTCCGTGCCATGGCAGAAGTTTGCGCAGTCACCGATAGCAAAGACATTCTGGCTGCCATTGACGCGCAGTTTCTCATCGACGATAACGCGACCGGCCCGGTCTACTTCCCCGCCGCAGTTTTCGATGAAGGGCACAGCCTTGACACCAGCCGCCCAGATCAGTGTGCTGGTGGGGATCTCTTCCCCGTTCTTCAACTTAATGACGTGTCCGTCGTAGCCTGTTACCTGCGTATTCAGCAGCACTTCCACGCCTTTGCTGCGCAGGACTTCCACCGTATGATCGCGCAGATTCTGCGGCATCATAGGCAGGACATTGGGCGTAGCTTCGATCAGCTTGACGGTAACTTCGCTGAAATCCAGATTATGAAATTCCTTCTTCTGGATGCCGATCAATTCCGAAATAGCGCCCGCCTCTTCAATGCCGGTGGGGCCGCCGCCCACGATGACGAAGCTCAGCATCTTGCGGCGTTCTTCCGGGTCCTTGCTCTTGTTGGCACGCTCAAACATATGCAGCACATGATTGCGAATATGCAAAGCTTCCTGCAGGGATTTCATGCCAAAGGAATGCTGTTCCACTTCCGTCATACCAAAGAAATTCGTGGTTGCACCAGCTGCCAGGATCAGATAATCGTATTCGATTTCCCCATGATTGGTCAGCAGGATATTTCTCTGCTGGTCAACGCCCAGTGCTTTGGCCATAAAGAATTCCACATTCTTGTTCTTACGGAAGAACGTGCGGATAGGATAGGCAATTTCATCCGTGGACAATACCGCCGTAGACACCTGATACAGCAGTGGCTGAAACAAATGGTAATTATGGCGGTCTACCAGGGTAATATCCACATTTTCCTTGCTAAACAGCTTTGCCAATTTGACGCCACCGAACCCAGCGCCCACAATCACTATACGCGGTTTCCTATCTGCCATGAAAAGCCCTCCCAGCATCTACACATTTCATTCGTGAAAATCATAACTTATAATTGTGAAAAAAAGCACTTTTGTTTCATGGTTTACATAATATCACGTTTCCCAGTAAATGCAAGAGGAAATTTACATATTTCAGACAATTTATTATTGTATATTCTTAGCGACAAGAAAAACGCCTATATTTCTTCCCAATTTCTTTTCTTTACACGTAAAAAACCTTCCCCGCAGGGAAGGTTTCCGTTACTTGAAAAAATGAATTTCTTTATGTTCACTATGCCGGATATCCGCTTCAAACATCCGATTCCAGGGAAAATAAACTTCGATATCTTCCAACGTGGTCAAATGCGGCAGATTGCTGTCAATAAAGCGGCGCAGCATGGTCTGGGTGCGTTGTGACACCGCTTCCTTCTTGGCATCGAGGCTGCCATAGACGCCATCTCCCCGCAGCCAGGAAAGCTGGCGGGCAATGGTATTGCGGACATTGGCCTGATAGGCCCAATCATCCAGATAGCGCGTCAGCAGCAGGGCATCCACATCAGCCCGCTTCATCTTCTGCGTCAGCATGCCCTCACCGATGGCAAAGCCGGTGCTGTTAGTGGGCGTGTTCCAACCGGCATAGGCCTTCAGCTTGAAGAGCAGGCTGCGCTTTTTGAGTTCCTCCATCAGCGCATTATCACTGCCATTGGCATAGGCAATATCCGCAATGCCTACCGGATACCCCTTGTCCACATATTCGCTGACCAGATCGGCAAAGTATTTCGTACCTTCCCGATCATCCCCATCATTTGACCTGTCATTGGCCTCATAGGTCTTGCCGTTGGGATTTGTGTTTACCATCAGCACCAGATCCGCCCGTTCCGGGCTGGTCACAGGCATGCCGCCCGCCGCCGTGATGGCCGACGCGATGGAGGCACTGATCTTCTCGTCCGAGTAAGCCGGTACTGTAAATTCCCCTCTGCCCCAATTATACTTGGTGTAGACAAAGGGCACCTCTTTTTTCAGATTATTGATGGCCCGTGTCAAAAGCAGTATCCCCGTCTCATCAATGCCAGCCATGGCCTGGAACCGTGTCTTGTCCAGATCCTTGCCCGCTTCTGCCAGATGACGGCTTTCCAGATGTGTCCGCGAATAAGGCGCATTGTCATCACGACCCAAAGCCAGATAATCAAACACCTTTTTACGGGAAAGATTGATGAGCTCCTTATTAGCTGCAAAGTTCTTTTCCCGGCGTCCCAGCCAATCCTGCAGATCCTTCCTGGGAATAAGCTCTGTCAGGAAAGCCTTCTCCTTCTGTTCCCGACGGGAAAGGCCTTCTACCTCTTCCTTATCCTCCAGCACCGTATAACGGAAGATATCGGCACCGTAATTGCGGTAGTAGGCCGGTTCCTCATGACCGGAAGCTTCACCGTTCCGGGGCGTGCGCATGATCGAACCGAAAACATAGACAGGCAGTTTGGGATTTTCCTTGCGGAACTGCTTGAACTTTGCCGCCCGCTCCAGCACCTCTTCCTTGCTGTATTCATGTTTGCGGGATCCCACCAGACTGCCATAGAGCAGGGAGTCCGAGGATATGACTGCAGCCTTGGCATCTGCCGAATGAACCGTCAGCCAATCCCACAACGCACCGGGATGCCCCAGATCTTCCCGGTTGCCCAACAGCTCATCTGGAGGAACAATCACCTCATAGCCGAGTTTTTCCGCCACTTCCGCAGTCTGTTTATCAGAAATGGGCCGGTTATCATGAGGAATATAAAGAATCTTTTCTACTTGCACATCTTTATGGCGAGCCTGCCCCTGTGGCATAGCCCCCAGCATCACCATGGATACCATTACAAGCATGAACAGCCGCTTGTACAAAAAACCGCTCCCTTCGCTTATTTTCCCTGCTGCGGCAATATTGCGCGCAGATCGTCCTTCACATCATCCGGTACATTGAGTTTCGTCTGGAACATGATGCCGCCCTCCTTAGGCACAGCTTTCTCAATCTCCACCACGTCCAACAGACGATGGCCATGAAACATGGTCCTGCCCAGCTGGGATGATGCCAAGACCTTGCTATAGTCAATCGTCACTGTATTGTGCTTAATGGTCACCGGCACGTCCTCACTGAGCTGTACACTGCCCACCATGCGCTGGGCCATAGCCAGTGACACCCGGGAGAACACCCAGGACATCAGCCCATGGTTGGGAATGTTCCGCTGGCGTACCTTATAGACCATGCAGGATTTATCTCCATTGTGGACAAATTCCTGCACCTGCCCATTGAGTTCCACCGGCCCAAACTTAACCGTGTCCACCGTGATGGCCAGACTGCCATCCGCCGCTGATTTCAGCTTCACAGACTTTGCCGGGCCGCCCTCTTTGATATTTTTAGCCAAGGCCTCATTGAGCACATCATCTGAAACAAAGAGATTACCCTGGCTGATTTCGGCCAGGGTTTCTTTATCCCATGTTTCTTTGATGACACGCAAAGCCGGCCCATAGTCGGCTACTTTTTCCTGCACCTTTGACCAGTCAATTTTTGCCAGCTGTTCCTGAAAGTGTGCTGGTAAATCAATCACTTAGCATCCTCCTTGTCCTCGCGGATGGTCTGCCATAGATCCCGCGCCTGCTTATAAAGATGGATATCCCTTTCCCTCAGCCCCTGATCACCAATCAGGCGGGAAATATACTGGGTAGCCTTTTCGTAATTCTGCATCCGGACATAAATCGCCCCCACAAGATACAAGGCCATATCATCGCTCATGCCATTCTGGGGATAACGTTCCGTCATCAGAGATTTATCATAGAGATCCGCTGCCTGCTGCAACATCTCCATCTCTTTATCTTTCTCTGCTGAGTAGCGATAGATCCAAGCCAGCCCCAAATACATCCCGGCCTGTTTGGCCAGCGGCTGATCCGTCATCTCTGCATAAAAAATAGCCAGCTTATATGCCGCCACCGCATCCGGCACCCGCCGTACCTCCACAAATTCCATACCCAGTTTTTTCTTATCCAGAAATTCCTTGATCTTCCTCTTATGTACTACAGGCATAGAGCCCAAAAAGGTCTTCTCATCAGCGGCATAACCGCATTTCTCACAGAACCAGATCTTGTAAAGATAAGGATTGAACCCCTTGTAGTGGACGCAGAAATCTTCATCGGTGCGTTCCACACTGAGCTTGGATTTTGTCTTCACCACGCGGGTTGATTCTCCGCAGATCGGACATTGCTTCTCAACGGTAAACGTAAATTCTCCCATGGCGGCTTCCTCCTTATCCGCAACACGCTGCTCAACTTTAGTATATCATTTATCCGGAAAAAAACAAATTAAAATACGTTTAAAAAACCTTCCCCGCAGGGAAGGCTTTGTTACCGAACTGGTTCTATGGGCGGCAGTTCCACCGTGTCATTGCCGCTGAACTCACTGACGTTCAGTTCGATGCTGGTGGATTCTACAATGGCATCCTCCACCTTGCTCTGAGGCAGTTTTTCTATTTCCAGTTCCACTGTTTCCACACCTTGAGACAACACCTGGCCCACCGGCTGTACTGGCGGCAGTTCCACCACCTCTGCAGTCTGCGCTGGCAAAGGTGTAGGGGCAGGCTGGACGGGCTGTATCTGCAGGTCTACCTCCGTCTGTATCTGTGGCTGCGGCTCTGCCGGTTTGACCGGGGCCGGCTTCGGAGCCGGTCTGACGGCAGGCTCCAGAGGCTGAGGCGTTATGATAGCTGGGATATCCGTCTTCTCTCCCCGCTTCTTCGCCTTGCGCTCCCTATCGATATCCGCAGCTGTAATGATGATAGGAACAGCTTTTTTCTGCCGCTGGGCCGCTTTCTCCTCTTCGGCCAGCTGTTCCGGCGTCTTCACCGCCGACCAATGCAGACGGGAATTGAGTTCCGGCAGGTTGCGCACTGCATCATCCACAGCCCGGGCAGCCTGTTGGGCATTAGAATTCCCTTTGCTCTCCTTCACCAACTGCGAATGGAATAATTCCTGCGAATCCACCGTGGAAACAGCCGCTTCTCCCCAGCTGAAGCCCCCTGCCATCATAATGCCAGTCAAGACTGCTATACCTATTGTCCTGCTTTCCCTCATAGTTATATCCCCCAATGGCCTGCGCCGTATTTTCTCTAAACATAAATAAAATTCGGCAGAACCTTAAAAAAGTCCTGCCGAATTTCCTGCTTATTTTTCGGTAAAGCTTACAACGCCCTTCTGGAAAGCAGCGATTGCCTCACTGCGCAGATTGGGGTTATCAATCAGCTGTACGGAATAACGGCCGCCCTTGTTGCCGCGGAAGAAAGTCACCGCCATCTGGGCATCAGCCTTAGCCGTCACATCCGGCTTGCCATCACCATCGGTATCAATCTCCACCTCTTTGGCCGTAATCGCGTAAATTGCCTTGTCCTTGGCATTGCGATTGATCAGCATGATGCCCTCGTAACCATTGGTGGTCATCAGCCCATTCAGATAACTTTTGGCTGCGGCTTCATCAATGGTATTAAGATCCGGCATCTTGGCATCATCAAAGGCATCCTTGATGATTACCCAGGCATTCTTGATATTGTAACCCTCGTTGTCAAAAATCAAAACCTCGCCCTGCTTGCCTTCATAAAGCTCGCTGGCCGGAATCACATTTGGCTTCTTGGGGCAATTGATGGTATAGCCATACTTGCTGCTGGTGTAAACATAGCTGTTCTGCTGCGCCTCACCAGCTTTGACTGCCTGCGGAGCTGTTTTTGCTTCCGTGGTCACCGCCGGCTTTGGCGCCGCTTTTTTCTTTGCCTCCGTCTGCTGCATGCCCGTGCCAAGCATAAGGACTCCCATCAGTCCTAAGGCTGTGATAATCTTTGTTTTTTTCGTCATCGTACATTACCTCTTTCCATTAGTTCTGCTATGCTGGGATTCCTGTTTCTCTATTGCCCTATTATATCACCGTTTGCGGGCCGGTTCCACATTTACCTTCCAGCCCTTGACCGTATTGCGGTGCATCGTGCTCATGACGCGTTCAGCCACATCCTCCGGCACTTCCACAAAGGTGAACTTGTCGTAGATATTGATGACGCCGATGGTCGCCCCTGGGATATCCGCTTCATCGGCAATCGCCCGGACAATGTCAGCCGGACGGATCTTCTGGCTGCGGCCGATATTGAAGAACAGACGTACCATGCCCGGTGCTCCGCCCGTATCGCCAAAGCCATTATCCGCATCGCTCTTCTCGTCCTTGAATCCTTCCAATGACAGCTTCAGGGCAGCCGCTGCGATGTCCACCATATCGAAGCCTTCGGCTGCCACATCCGAGATGATCTCATGGTAATCATCATAGTGATTCTGCTGCAAGGTCTTCACGAGACGTTCCTGCACCAGATCCTTCTGCCGTTCCAGCAGGTCAGATGCCGTCGGCAGTTCCTTGCGCTGGATCTTCGTATGGGCCAGTTTCATGATCAGGCGCAGCTGACGGTATTCCTTCGGCTCGATAAAGGTCATGGCCACGCCTTTGCGGCCGGCACGGCCCGTACGGCCAATGCGGTGCACATAGGATTCATGGTCCTGGGGAATATCGTAGTTGATGACATGGGTGATATCGTCGATATCAATACCGCGAGCCGCCACATCCGTGGCAATCAGGATGTCAATGCGACCCTCGCGGAAACGCTTCATCACGCGGTCACGCTGGATCTGGGACAGATCGCCATGCAGGCCGCCGGCGGAATAGCCGCGGGCCTCCAGGGAAGCCGTCAGATCATCCACCGCCCGCTTGGTGCGGCAGAAGATAATGAGCTTGCCCGTTTCCTCCACATCCAGCACCCGGCAAAGACCTTCGAATTTCTCACGCGTCTCATAATAAAGCTGGTCAATCAAAGGAACTGTGAGGTTTTCTTTGGTGATCGTGACGCGCTGGGGATGCTCCATATAGCGGCGGGAAAGTTTTTCAATCGGCCCCGGCATCGTCGCCGAGAACAGAAGCGTCTGCCGCCCGTCAGGAATCTGCTTGATGATGTTTTCGATATCATCAATAAAGCCCATATCCAGCATTTCATCGGCTTCATCCAAGACTAACGTCTGCACATTCTCCAAATCCAGCGTGCCACGGTTCAGATGGTCAAGCAGGCGCCCCGGCGTACCCACAACCGCATGCACACCGCGCTTCAAGGAGCGAATCTGCCGGTCGATGGACTGCCCGCCATAGATCGGCAGCGTACGCACCCGCTTGAACTTGCCGATCTTATTGAGCTCCTCCGCCGTCTGGATCGCCAGTTCCCGCGTCGGCGTGAGAATAAGCGCCTGCACCTTATGGAATTTCTCGGCAATCTTCTCCACCGTAGGGATGCCAAACGCCGCCGTCTTCCCTGTCCCCGTCTGGGCCTGCCCAATCACATCATGCCCTTCGAGGGTAAGTGGAATCGTCTGCGCCTGAATCGGCGAAGGCTCCTCAAACCCCATCTCCCGCAGTGCCTGCAGCACCTTACGGCTCAGTTCAATCTCACCAAAGTTTTTAAGTTCCTGTTTCAAAAAGTTCCTCCAAAAAATCTATAAAAAGTAAAGATAGTGGTATTCCACCTCATCCGCCCCTTACGGGGCACCTTCCCCTCAAGGGGAAGGCATAAAATCGTGCTATATCGTTGCCCGGTGCCCAAGGAGGGGCACCGGTGGCTTTAAATCCCGTGATGGGATTTTCAGCTACGTTTTCTTTTCGGTTCCTTTTCTTTGCGCCAAAGAAAAGGAACAAAGACTTTATTCGTTTACCGGCTCGCCCACCACATCATAGGTGAACCCCTGAAGCACGCGTACTTTTATAACGTCTCCCGGCTTGCTGGTGCTGTCACCTTCAATATATACCTGTCCATCAACTTCAGGTGCCTCGCGATAGGAGCGCCCTACCGCGATATTCGGCTGTTCCTCATCCCGTCCTTCCACCAGGACTTCAATAACCTTGCCCTCAAAGCTCTGATTGACCTCCTCAGAAATCTTGCTCTGCACGCTCATGAGGTCATGATAGCGTTCCTGCATGACTTCTTCAGAAATCTGATTTTCCATATCATAAGCCGGCGTATCTTCCTCACGGGAATAGGTGAACACGCCCACCTTGTCCAGGCGCTGCTCGATCAGGAAGTTGCGCAGAGTCTGATACTGTGCATCCGTTTCCCCGGGGAAGCCAACAATGAACGTGGAACGAATCGTAACCCCCGGAATGCGTTCCCGCAGCTTCTTGATCAGGGTAATCATCTGCTCCTGGGTGTCCGGGCGATGCATGGATTTCAGCACGGAATTATGAGCATGCTGCAGAGGCAGGTCCACATACTTGCAGACCTTGGGTTCCGTGGCATAGACATCAATGAGTTCATCGGTGAAGAACTTCGGATAGCAGTAAAGGGTACGCACCCATTTGAGCTTCGGCACCTTGACCACTTCCCGCAAGAGTTCAGCCAGGGCCGGACGGTTGTAGATATCCCGGCCATAGTTGGTGCTGTCCTGGGCGATAAAGACAACTTCCCGCACACCCTGCTCCGTGAGATGCTCCACTTCCTTGCAGATATCTTCAATCCTGCGGCTGCGGAAACGGCCGCGGATCTGCGGGATGGCACAGAAGGCACAACGATTGTCGCAGCCTTCGGCGATCTTCACATAGGCCGTATAATCCGGCGTAGTCAGGATGCGGGGCGTCTTTTCATCATAAAGGGCCTCATCCTCATCGGCAATGACCACCCGGCGTCCCTTAAGAGTTTCCTCCACTGCCTCCATAATGCGCCCCCAGGCCCCGGTGCCCAGGATAGCATCGGCTTCCGGCAGTTCATCCAATAATTCCTGCTTATAGCGCTGGCCCAGGCAGCCTGCCACAATCAGACTGCGGCAGCGACCCGATTCTTTATAATCGGCCATGTTGAGTACCGTGGTAATGGACTCTTCCTTAGCCGACTGGATAAAGGCACAAGTGTTGACAATCAAAATATCGGCTTCCGCCGGATCATTGGTCAGCTCAATGCCATGGTTCTTCAATTCCCCCAGCATCACTTCCGTATCCACCAGATTCTTGGAACAGCCAAGACTGATAAAGCCTGCTTTCACAAAAATACCTCCTAAATATCTACGCTCTAATTACGAAAGAGGATACGGCCTGTATGGACAGGCTGCACCCTCTGCATAGCAAAACAACACACGCAAAACTTAATTTACTTGAAACGGACTTCCTTCACCCATTTGTCCAGGAAATCATGTCTTTGCTGGTCCGTGAAATTCACGGGCTGATCAAAGAGAATCATATTCTTGCCGGCGAAGGACTTATAAGCCAATGTACCGGGATTGGTCGGCACAAAGTAGAAATCCTGTTTCTGCAAGGCCTGCTGGGCCTCATCGGAAAGCAGCCAATCGGCAAACTCTTTGGCTGTCGTGGCATCCGCCGGTTTTGCCTTATAGACGATTCCCGTCCCCGTAACCATGGCCGCCGTGCCATCAGCCGGATAGACGATCTTCAGCGGATATCCCCCCTGCATATAGCGGATGGCTTCGCTTTCCACCGCAACAGCCACATCCACTTCCCCCATCCCCGCCTGCCGGACCGGATTGGAAAGATAACGGGCATACTGCACCACCTTGGGATGAATCTGCCGCCAGATATCATAGGTGGCTGTATCCCCGAACTGCGCCAACATGCTCATAAAGAGATTGGCTGACGCATCTGCCGCCAGGAAATCCGTGATGCCCACCCGCATCTTGGGCTGAGCTGCCAGTTCCTTCCAGGTATCCGGCACCCGCGGCAAGGTCAGGAGATAATCCCTGTTCATACAGAACACAACCGGATCGTACCATACCCCTACCCAATAGCCATCGCTTTGGCGGAAACTCTCCGGCACCTGATCGCCGGCCTCGGACAGGTAAGGCGTCAGATAACCGGCCGCAGAAGCCTTGGCCAGCGTATCCTTATCCGCCAGCACCATAGCCGCCGCACCGCCTTCGCCAGCTTCCGCCTGGGACTGCAGTTTCTTCAGCACATCCCCGGAAGACAGCGGCACGAAATTTATCCTTACATTATGGGAAGCTTCATAGGCATTATTCAAGATAGCGGCATGTTCTGCCGGCAAGGTCGTGTAAACCACGATTTCCCGCAAAGGCCGCATTTTCCCCTCATGCCCGGCTCCGGCAAAGTATGCCGAACCTGCTACAACTAAGATGAACAACAAAAAAGCCGTCAGCAGCAGGAATGTATACCTTCTCATCAAACTTTACCTCGCTCACAACTTCAATCATTCCCTATTCTATCATAAGAACAGCAGTGCCGCAACAGATTTTACAGAAGGCCTCGCACTGCAATTGCACGCACAAAGCCCGGTGGCTGATGATGCTTTCCGCAGCGTTTGGCGCTTTTTGTCAAAGCGGAGGAAAGTATTATCAGCCACCGGGCGTCTTTGCATATCAACTTAGTCAAACTTCATCTGCATTGGGATCCTTGATGGGCACGCCGAAAATCAGATTATCCAGCAGACCAATCAACTGGTTGATCTCCGGTTTGGCAATCTGGCCGGAGGCACCGAGCTGCTCGCCCTTGAGGCGCATTTCATCACTGATCAGAGACGAGAACAGTACCAGCGGAACCCCATTCAGAACCTCATCCTCACGCACCAGCTTCAGCAGGCGATGACCATCCATCTTGGGCATCTCCACATCGGAGATGATAACCCCCACATGCTCATCAATCTTGCCCGGCTTCTTAGCCAGTCCCTGCAGATAATCCCAGGCGTCCTGACCGTTGCCGAAGTCACGCACAAAGCGATAGCCGGACTCATGCAAAGTCGTAACCAGCAGGTCACGCAGCATGGGCGAATCCTCTGCCACCACCACATGCACATCCGAACGCTTGGACTTCACATCCTCGGTTGCTTCTTCAAAAGTTGTGAGCTTCGCATTGATTTCAGGATTGATCTCCGCAATGATGGTCTCAAAGTCAATGAGCAGCACAATGCGATCTTCCATCTTGATGATACCAACGACACGGGACTGATCTCCCACTTCCGGCGCCGGCTCCATATCCTTCCAGGAAATGCGGTGAATACGTGAAACATTCTCTACCAAAAAGCCAATGTTGTAGTTATTGATTTCCGTTACGATAACATTGCGCGGTTCGGTCTTTGACTGGACATTCAGGCAGCGGGGCAGGTTCACCAAGGGAATTGCCTTGCCACGCAGGGTGAACAGGCCATCGATATAAGGATGGGCCTGTGGCATAGCCGTCACCGGCGGGCAGGTGATTACTTCCCGCACCTTCGCTACGTTGATGCCATAGTTAACTTGTCCAATGCTGAACTCGACAATTTCAAACTCGTTGGTGCCGGTCTCCAGCAAGATTCCTTTCTTATCGCCACTCGTTTCTGCTGCCATCTACTTCGCCCCCATCTATTTAATATCCCATTCGAATTTTGTCTCTAGCTTTCTTATTCGCCCTTGCGGGTTAAAATCCTTCAAAGCCGTAAAAAAATTCTGCATTATTTCAAATAGGTCCAGCCGTCTTCCTCAAAGACCTTCTGCTCTTTGATCAAATGGCCCAAAGCGCGCTTGAAAGCCGCCTTGGAGATGCCGAACTTGTCCCGGATCACTTCCGGCGAAGATTCATCACTGTAAGGCATTTTGCCATCACGGTTTCGCAGAAGTTCCATAATCTTTTCCCCATCGGTGATCAGGGCTTTTTCCTTGGATTCCTTCAGGGAAGCATTGAGGCGGCCATCATCACGGATATAGGTGACACGGGCGGTGACCACCTGACCGACACGGGGACGGTTGCGCTCATCCATTTCCTTATTGGCAATGAAGACGATATAACGCTCCTCACTGAACAGGAAAGCGCCGGCATCGGTGTAGTTATAGATGGCCCCTTTGACCAGCTGGCCCTTCTTCACGCCCTTGGCAGGCTGGGAGGCCCGGCGCATTTCATCTTCCACTTCCATGGTCACGGCCAGGCGCCCGGACTTATCCGTGTAAAGCTTGGCCCAAACCACCTCGCCAATCTGGGGACGGCCGCGCATACCGGCATAGGGCATGAAGATACCGCGCTCAGCGCCCACGTCAACGAAGGCACCATCCCTGCTTACATTGATGACCTTGAGACGGGCAATCTGTCCTTCCCGCATCTTCGGCACCCGCATGCTGGCGGTGAGCTTCCGGTTTGGATCGAGATAGAGGAACACCTCCACCTCATCGCCGATTTTCACCGGTGATGTCTGCTGATTCTTGTGCAGCAGGATATCATCATTGGTATTGCCGGTTTCCGCATCGAGAAAAGCACCCAATTCCGACTCGCGCACAACTTTCAGCGTAGCTACGGAGCTGGGGCCGTATTTCCTTTTTGACTGTTCTTCCATAATGTCCTCAATCAGTCCTCATAAACGGACAGTTTCGCATCGCCCCAGAGCTGTTCCAAAGCGTAGTATTCGCGGGCTTCCTGCATAAATACATGGGCAACCACATCACCGTAGTCCAGCAGCACCCATTCACCTTCACGGTAGCCTTCCTTGTGGAAGAAATCCACACCGGCTTCCTGCAGCTGCTCTTCGATGCTGTCGGCAATAGCCCGCACCTGGGTGGCCGTATTGGCCGAGCAGACCACGAAATAATCCGTGGACGGGGACAGTTCCCGCATATCCATAATTACGATATCTCTGGCTTTTTTATCACTGGCGGCCTTGCAGATGGCCTGGCTCATTTCTTCAATGGTCATAGTAAATCCTCCAAATCATATTATCCAGGTGTTTCCACCTCATCCGTCACGCTTCGCGTGCCACCTTCCCCTCAAGGGGAAGGCTTTTCTTCGTTTATATCTTCCGGCGGGAAAAGTTCCTGCATCCGCTGGACGGTGGCAGCATCATCCAGCACCCAGATAGATGCGTCATCAGCTGCCGGTGCCCCGGGCAGGATAATGCTTTCCGGCGGCACGCTGCTCAGATGACGCAGCACATTGGCCAAATGCATGGAATCGAATAGTTCCGCACTGGTCTCCACCCGCTGCTTGAGGATCTCAGCGATGGCCGGCAACTTCGTCAGGGTTCTGAACTGCAGGAGATTCTGATACACTGCCTTGCAGAAACGCTGCTGGCGCTGCATCCGCCCCAGATCATCCAGGTCGTCACTGCGATAGCGCAGATATTGCACGGCCTGGTTGCCATCCAGATGCTGGTATCCCCGTGGCAGATGGATGGAGATGCCGCCCTCGGCATCATCGTAATTCATATCCGCTTCCACATAGATATCCACGCCGCCAATGGCATCGATAAGTTCGCTGAAGGCCCGCATATCCAACACCATATACTGATGGATGGAAACGCCCAGCAGCGCATTGACCTGCCGCGTCATCAGCGGGGCGCCCCCCATGGCATAGAGATTCTTGATCTTCATCTGCTGCTGGCTGCCCGCCACGTTCACCCAGGTATCCTCGGGGATATGGATGAAACGCAGCTTGCCGGTGGAATTCTCAAAGCTGGCTACGACAATGCCATCCGCCCGCTTGCCTTCACCGCCATCTTCATCCACACCTTCATCAATCCCCAGGATCAGCACATTGGTATAGCCGTCAAAACGCGGATCAACTGTGCCGCGCCGGGCCTGCTGCCTTTGGGTGTACCCCGCATACATGGCCTGATACTCCTGATGGATTTTCGAGCCCAGTGACACCAGGGCATAACCGGCAAACAACACGCCCATCAATATGGTTGCAGACATAACCAGCAGGACCAGCAGGCGCAGCCTGGCCCGCCGCCGGCGCTGGGCCAAGAGTTTTCGTTTGTATTTTATATTCTGCTGGGTGACATTTATCTTGCCACCCTTGTCATTTCCCTTTTTTCCCATCTGCTCGCCCTTCTATTTCTGCAGCAGAATTTCATTGCGTGCATTGACCGTAGCCGGATGCACCAGCCCGCCCTTGCGCAAAACAAAGGCAATGGATTCCGTCAGTCCCACCAACAGCATCTCATCCAAACCTGCTGTCCGGGCAAGACCTCTGAGCATCTCTACTTCTGGATAATCCCGGTGCGGCTCGATCATATCGGCAAACCAGATGATCTTGTCCAGTTCTGTCATCTGTGGTCCGCCCACGGTATGCCGCCAGATGGCCTGCTCAATATCATTGTCATTGACACCATACTTTTCTGCCACCAGCCGGGAGCCGACATAGGCATGCAGGAGCAAAGGCATCCGGCGTTCCAATGGCTCCACGACAATCAGCCGCTTCTCGGCCTCGGAGATCAGGTCCTCATTGCGGAATTCCCGGGCACAGTCATGCAGAAGACCGGCCACCCGGGCCTTCTGTTCATCCACACCAAAACGCCGGGCCAGAAACACCGCAGTTTCCGCTACCCCCAAAGAATGTTCATAGCGGCCAGGCTTCAGACTCTTCTGCAAAAGTTGCTGCATCTCTTCATAGCTCATAGCAAAACTCATTGGTACAAACCTTCTTTTTCGATATAATCAGCCACAGCCTCGGGCAATAAATAGCGGATGGAACGTCCTGCCGCAATCCGCTCCCGGATCAGCGTGGAAGAAATCTCCATCATGGGCACTGCCAGTTCATGGATGCGGCTTCGCAGTTCCGGGCCGAAATAATCCAGCAGCACTTTCTCGTCGAAAGGCACCTCCGGCCGGGTTGTGCCGATAAACTGGCAGGCTCCCACCAAATCTCGCGGATGGTTCCAGGTGGGCAGGTCATTGATGGAATCCGAACCCGTGATAAAGAACAGTTCTGCATCCTTTCCCTGCCGCTGCTGCATCTCCTGCACCATCAGCCAGGAATAAGATGGCCCCTTGCGCTCCATTTCCAACAGATCGATGGCAAAATGCGGATTGCCCGCAATAGCCAGCTCCACCATCCGGATGCGCTGCGCGGCTGAGGCAATCCTGCGTCCCTGCTTGTGCGGCGGCTGCGCCGCCGGGATAAAGAGTACCCTGTCCAGGGCAAAAGCCTCCCGGGCTTCTTCAGCAATATGCAGATGAGCCAGATGGATGGGATCAAAGGTTCCCCCCATCAGGCCAATGCGTTCCTTCACAGGCTTACCCATCCCACAAAATACAGAATCAGACAAACAACAACCATGGTCAGCAACATGAGCAGCAGCGCCCGGGCATAGTCCCGGCTGTCATGCGCCCCCTTAGGGGTAGCGAGATATTGCCGCAGGGTGCGGTAATACCCGGATAGATGAAACATCAGCGAATCTGCCCCTCACCCATGATCAGATATTTGCAGCTCGTAAGCTCCATCAGCCCCATCGGCCCGCGGGCATGAAGTTTCTGCGTGCTGATGCCGATTTCTGCACCGAAACCGAATTCAAAACCATCCGTAAAACGGGTGGATGCGTTGACATAGACCGCCGCCGCATCCACTTCCTTCTGGAAGCGAGCCGCATTCACGAGGTCATTGGTCACGATGGTTTCCGAATGCCCCGTATTATAGCGGTTGATATGTTCAATCGCCGCTGACACATCCTCTACCACCTTCACCGAAAGGATCAGATCACCATATTCTGTGCTCCAATCCGCTTCCTCTGCCGCCTGCATCTCCGGACAGATGGCTTTAGCCTGCGCGCACCCCCGCAGCTCGACTTTTTTCGCCATCATGGCTTCATAGAGCATGGGCAGGAATTTTTCCGCAATGTCCTGATGCACCAGCAGGGTTTCCATGGCATTGCAAACCGAAGGACGGCTGGTCTTGGCATTGATGGCAATATCGAGAGCCATCTGCAGATCCGCACTCGCATCCACGAAGGTATGGCAGACACCTGTGCCTGTTTCGATCACGGGTACGGAGCTGTCCTCTACCACGCGTTTGATCAGGCCGGCACCACCGCGCGGGATAATCACATCCAGGAGGCCAGTCAGATGCGTCATCACACCTACGGCCTCACGGTCGGTGAAATCGATGAACTGGATAGCCCCCTCAGGGATACCATGCGTATAGGCAGCTTCTGCGAGCAAAGAACTGATGGCGATATTCGAGCGAATGGCCTCACTGCCGCCACGCAGCAGGACTGCATTGCCGGATTTCAGGCAAAGAGCCAAAGCATCCGCCGTGACATTGGGGCGGGCTTCATAGATGATGCCCACCACGCCCAGCGGCACCCGCACGCGGCGGATGGAGAGACCATTGGGCCGCACGGTGCTATAGTCGCCCAGGCCAATCGGGTCCGGCAACGCCGCCGTCTGCCGCAGGCCTTCGGCCATACCGGCAATGCGGTTCTCATCGAGCATCAACCGGTCCAGATAGGAACGCTTGACGCCCTTTTCCCTCGCCTCTTCCAAATCCTGCGCATTGGCTTCCAGGATCATGGAGCTGCGCTGTTCCAAGGCATGGGCCATGGCCAGCAACGCTTCATTCTTCACCTTTGTCGAAAGCGTGCCCAGCTTATAGGAAGCTGCCTTGGCGGCTTCTGCTTTTTTGCGTACTTCGCGCTGAATATCCAAACTGATTCCTCCCGTACTACAAAAACATCACACCATCAATACCATATTATCCCGATGAATGACCTCTGTAGGTACATCACCAGCTAAAATCTTGCTGATATCCTCGGTCTGCTGGCCGAGGATTCTCTGCAGATCCGTTTCTTTAAAGTTCACGATGCCCCGGGCAATTTCCTGCTGGCTTTGCGTCAAAACCCGCACGGTGCTGCCGGCGGCAAAATCACCCTCACAGGCCGTAACGCCCGCAGCCAGAATGCTCGCACCGTTCTCCCGCAGGGCAGCGGCACAGCCATCATCCACCGTGATCTCGCCGGCCAGACGCTTGCCAAAGGCCAGCCAGGACTTGCGCACCCGCAGATGCGATTCCCGCGCGGGGAACACCGTACCCAGAGCCTGACCGCTCAAAATATCCCGGAGCACATTCTCCCGGGAGCCCGAGGCGATGACCATCGTGACGCCGGCACTCATGGCAATTTGCGCCGCCTGAATCTTGGTCATCATGCCGCCCGTTCCCAGCTTGGAACCAGCACCGCCTGCAATGGCTTCCACCTCCGGCGTGATTTCCGGAATCTCTGCGATCAGCTCCGCCTCCGGATGGGTAGCCGGATTCGCGGTATAAAGCCCCTCGATATCCGACAGGATAATCAAGGCATCGGCATCCACCAAAGTGGCCACCATGGCCGACAGATTATCGTTGTCGCCAATCTTGATCTCGTCCACCGCCACCGCATCGTTTTCATTGATGACCGGGATGGCGCCCATAGCGAGCTGGGCCAAAAGTGAATTGCGGGAATGGATGTACTGATGATGCTGCACAGAATTTTCCTTGGTCAGCAGCACCTGTCCCATCACCTGCCCGTACTCGGCAAAGAGCTTCTCATAGATATGCATGAGCACGCCCTGCCCGATGGCCGCCACCGCCTGCTTTTCCGGGATGGAGTCCGGCTTCTTGTCGAGCCCCAATTTTCCCAGGCCAGCGGCAATGGCTCCCGAAGATACGAGAATCATTTCCTTGCCCTGATTCTTGAGATCCGCAATTTCCCGCAGCAGCAGGTCAATGCGATGAAGATTGAGTTTTCCTGTTTCATGGGTCAGGGTACTGGTGCCCACCTTGACCACAATGCGTTTGGCCTCACGCAAACGCTCTCTGGCAGTTCCCATGCTTTTGCCTCCGATATATTACGGCAGTTCGATTTTCGGCTTATCGTAGTTGCGCTTGAACAGCAGACCGTTGCGGCCAATGATCTGCACGAGGTTCACATCGGCACGCTCGGCCAGCATCGTGATGGCATCTTCCGGCTCTTCCATGCAGTTCTGCAGCACACGCACCTTGATCAGCTCACGCTTCTTGATGGCTTCCCGGGCAGCTTCGACTACCGTAGGCGTAACACCTTCCTTGCCCATCATGACCACCGGTTCCAACTTCTGGCCCATGGAGCGCAAAAAGCTCTTCTGCTTGCCTGTCAATGAATTTCTTAACAAATCTATTCCTCCGTATTTCCTTACTTATACAATCACGCTTAATCACGGAATTCGAATTCCATCTCACCGATATGGATGGTATCGCCCTCTTTGGCGCCCTTTTCCCGCAGCTTCTCATCGAGATTCTTGATGCGCCAGATATACTGGAAGCGGCGCACAGCTTCATCGTTGAGGAAATTGGTCATCTTCACGAGCTTTTCGATATTCTGACCGGATACCACGAGTTCACCGCTAATATTGCGGGTGATGGTAATCTTGTCCGGATCTTCCTCATTCTCGTCATAGACCACGACTTCATCTTCCGTCTCCGGCTCTTCCACATAGTTGTCGAGCCATTCACCGGTATAGTCGATAAGCTCCTGCACGCCTTCGCGCGTAGCTGCCGAAATGGCAAAGAACTTCAAGCCGTTCTCCTCGGCCAGCTTCTGCAGGCGCGGCAGATTCTCCTGCGCTTCCGGCAGGTCAATCTTATTAGCTACAAGCACCTGCGTACGGCGGGCAATCTTCTCGCTGTACTTCTTGAGCTCCGCATTGATCTTGTAGTAATCATCAATGGGGTCACGGCCTTCAAGCCCCGAAGCATCCACAATATGCAGAATCAGCTTCGTACGCTCCACATGGCGCAGGAAGTCATGACCAAGCCCCACGCCATCAGCAGCACCTTCGATAAGGCCCGGGATATCCGCCATCACGAAGCTCTTCTCATAGTCCGTCTTGACCACACCGAGCACCGGCGTAATCGTCGTGAAGTGATACTCCGCAATCTCCGGCCGAGCTGCCGAACAGCTGGCCACAAGGCTGGACTTACCGACACTCGGATAACCCACCAAACCAACATCTGCGAGCAGCTTCAATTCCAGGATCAGATTCTTCGCCTCACCCGGCTCACCGAATTCGGCAAAGGTCGGCGTGCGGTTGGCAGAGTTGGCAAATTTCGCATTGCCGCGCCCACCGCGGCCGCCCTTGCAGACTACAGCTTCCTGACCGATTTCCGTAAGGTCAGCCAATACCTTGCCCGTAGCCTCGTCCTTCACGATCGTTCCAGGCGGTACCTTCACATAGCAGGCCGGAGCATTGGCACCATACTGATTCTTGATATCCCCGTTCTCACCATTCTTAGCCGTGAATTTCCGATGGAAACGAAAATCCAGCAGGGTATTCATATTCTGGTCGACGACAAAAATAACGTCGCCGCCCCGGCCGCCATCGCCACCAGACGGCCCACCTTTCGGCACAAACTTCTCCCGGCGGAAAGCAGACTTCCCATGCCCACCATCTCCCGCTTTAACAATCACGCGAGTTCTATCAATAAACTGCATTTTTTCCTCCACATCTATATAAAGACACTGTAATCCCGGCGCCCAAGGACGGGCGCCTGTGGACGTAAATCACGTGATGTGATTTCAGTCCACGTTTTCTTTTGGATACTTTTCTTTGCGCCAAAGAAAAGTATCACCACGCATTTGCAATACACAAAGGCAAGAGCCGGCATTGCGTTCAATACCGGCTCTTGCCTTTATGCACTACAACGCAACCTAACGCCGTTCCTTATAATATAACAATACCTGCGCTTTTAGGCGCAGGTATCCGTTATATGTCTTACATAGCTTCTTCAACCGTGTAAACGCTGACCTGACGCTGGTAGCGGCCTTTGCGCTCGAAAGCAACCTTGCCGGCAACCTTTGCGAACAGGGTATCATCCTTACCGATACCAACGTTGTGGCCCGGATGGAAATGCGTGCCGCGCTGACGAACCAGAATGCTGCCAGCCGTTACAACCGTACCAGCCTGTTCCTTAACGCCAAGGCGCTTGGAATGGCTGTCACGACCGTTACGCGTGGAGCTAACACCCTTTTTATGTGCGAACAACTGCAAATCAAAAGTAAACATCGAATTCACCTCCGCTGCTTAAAGAATCCGTACAGCCTCTGGACTGAGCTTCTGAATCTCCATCAGCCCTAGAAGCATTGTCTGTAAAATCGCCTCGGTCAGATCATCAGGAGCCCCCTTGAGCCTCATTTTGAGCTCTCCACTCGCTACGGAATAGTCCAAGTCGCGATGCAGATGCTCGCCGAGTCCCAAAAGCGCCGTCTGTGTAAGGGACGAAACCCCCGCACAGACAATGTCCTGACCATGCTCTGCCGTGCCGCTATGGCCGGCAACTTCAAAGCCAACGATACGACCCGCTGACTCCTTAAAGATTTTCACCTTAATCATGGATTAAGCTTCGATCTTTTCGATAACAACCTTCGTGAACGGCTGACGATGACCCTGACGTTTACGATAGTTGCTCTTAGCCTTGTACTTGAAGACCAGAATCTTCTTGTCCTTGCCCTGAGCTTCAACCTTGCCCGTTACCTTGGCACCTTCAACAACCGGCTTGCCAACTTTGACATCACCGTCGTTTACTACCGTCAGAACTTCGTCAAACACTACAGCTTCGCCTTCAGCAGCGGAGAGTTTCTCCACCATGATTACATCACCTTCAGCGACCTTGTACTGCTTGCCACCAGTTTTGATAATTGCGTACATGAAAACACCTCCCTAAAAGATTACTCGCCAGCTACGGCACAGCCCCAATCGGCTGTTTTACGAGCCCCGCTGTGCGGTTGGGGATGGGCTGTTAACCCAAATCAGACGCACTTCATGCGCCTACAGTTAGTAATACTAACATAGGGTCCAGCACTTGTCAATAAGTCACGAGGCCAATCCCTAAAATTTTTTCACATTTCACTTTTAGCACATAGCTCGATCCAAAACACTCCTGTTTGCATCCAGGTCCTTATCTTCATGTAAAAAAAACCAACCATGTTATCAAAGCCACTCAATTAACTCCTGCTGTTGTTGACAAATCTTTAAAACTGTGACATAATGACATTATAGTGACATGTCATTATGTAAAGGAGGCATTCATTATGTCCATCAATGCAATTCAAGGAAGTAAATCTCTTGCCAAAAAAATCAAACAAAGACGAGCTGAATTAGGGTTGACCATTGAAGAAGCCGCTTCTCGCGCAGGTGTAGGCACTAAAACCTGGAGCAGGTATGAAGCCGGTGAATCAATTCGGCAAGATAAGTCAAAAGGTATCTGTAAGGCACTCAATTGGCATCAATTGGAAATTTCAGGCAAAGAAACATTGACTGAATTCTCGCTTGATACTTATAAAGCACACGAATGCTGGTCTGAATATTTAGAAAAAAATTTCGGAGCCATAGCTGCATTATCTTTTGTTATTGGCAGTGATATCCTGTACGATCATATCACGGACGATATGGAACAACTAGCAAAAATGCCAAAAGGATCTCATATCGGACAGTTAAATTATTCCTTTCTGACTGATTTGCTTCCAGCGCAGTTTCTAATGTATTATGACTATGATTTTCTTTATCAACTACTAAGTGAACTCCAACATTTATCAAAATGCGCACAAGCAGGAATCGAAATCATTGCACATAGCGTATTAGATGAATTAATACTATATCTTTGCAACGAAGAAGCACAGATATTTATAGATGCAGAAAAAGAGTCTCTCAAACTGAATCGAAAAGAGTGGGCCAAGTACTCAAAAGACTGGGTATTTGATTTATTTGATGATATGGATATTATCACCTTCCTATACTCCTATACCTATTTGAATTCTGAAAACCCGTACCATTTTTCACACTGGGGGGACATACAATTTTATACCAACGAGCGTTGATCATCAGTCTCGTGACTCCCTTTCGTCAAGAAAACTTCTCATTTTCTTGACGAATTTCATGTAGGAGGGATACTCATTATAAAGATAAAGCCCCTATACGTGTGATATGCTCCCTATTAGGTAGACAGAAGAAATAATAAAACTGTCTGCTTGATAGGGAGCATTTTATGTACAAGAAGAGATTATCACCCGAAGAGAAAATCCACTTCATTGAAAAGTATAAACGTGGAGAGGGCAGTTATGCCTCCATAGCCGCGGATGCAGGCGTTGACAGCAGATCCTTCAGGCAATGGGTTCGTAACTATGATGCTTGCGGCCCGGATGTATTCTTCAAACGACATCATCAGCGCTATTCTGTTGAATTTAAGGAAACTGCTATCCACGATTATCTTTCTGGCGTGGATTCACAAGATGCTATATGCCGAAAATACGGACTTCGTTCGCGGAGACAGCTACAAGACTGGATTATGAAGTATAATAGTCACGAGGAACTTAAACCATCCGGTACAGGAGGGAGCACCATCGTGACTAAAGGCAGAAAAACTACATTTGATGAACGGGTATCCATTGTAGAGGATTGCATTGCAAATGGCCGTGATTATGCTTTGACGGCGGAGAAATTCGATGTTTCTTACCAGCAGGTCTATACCTGGGTCAGGAAATATGACCAAAAGGGAATCGAAGGCCTCAAGGACGGCAGAGGCCGCAGGAAGCCTGAGTCTGAGATGAACGAGCTGGAACGGCTCAGATATGAAAACCGCATGCAGAAGGCTCAGTTGCTACAAAAGCAGATGGAGATAGATTTTCTAAAAAAACTCGAGGAATTGGAAAGGCGGTGATACTAGACAGAACTCGTAATACGGCTGCCTACCGGGCGATACTGGAGCTCAGCAGTATCTGTAAGGATTATCCAGTCAAGGCGTTATGCAGGTTGGGCCGTGTAACCAGGGCTGCGTATTACAAATGGCTTCACAGGAAGCTGGGACAAAACGAAGAAACGAACCAGAAGCTTGCTGCCCTGGCAGAATCAATCCATAAGGAGCATCCAGATATGGGCTACCGAAGGATTCGAGATAAGATTGAGCATGACCATGGCCTGCATGCTAATGACAAGCGTATCCTGCGTATATGCCGCAAGAAGAGACTGCGCTCCGTAATAAAAGGACGTCACAACTGTTGCACCAGGCCTGCTGTTGATCCATACTATACAGCAGAGAATGTGCTCAACAGGGATTTCCATGCAGATAAATACAACCAGAAATGGGTTACGGATGTGACCGAATTCAAGTACTTTCCTGAATACGGAACCGTTAAAAAGGTATATCTGAGTGCCATCCTTGACCTCTGTGATCGCCGGCCTGTTGCCTATGTTATTGGTGACAGCAACAATAACCAGTTGGTATTCCAAACCTTTGACAAAGCTCTTGAAGCCAATCCAGGGGCACATCCCTTGTTTCATAGTGACCGTGGCTTTCAGTACACCAATAAGTTGTTCCGCGCCAAAATTGAACAGGCCGGTATGACACAAAGCATGTCCCGTGTAGCACATTGCCTAGACAATGGCCCCATGGAAGGCTTCTGGGGTATCTTGAAGCGCGAGATGTACTACAGGCGCAGATTTACTTCCCGGCAAGAGTTGGTTGAGTCAATTGAGGAATATATAAGATATTACACTTATGACAGACCACAGCGTCATTTAGGCATACGAACCCCAAGTGAGTACCACGAAAAACTGGTTGGAGCTGCATGAAAAAAGCTGCTCGCATTAGTTGCGAGCAGCAATGAATATTTTTATTTTTTTACCTGTCCACTTGACGGGGAGCACACCAGTGCCTAATAGGGCTTTATCTTTATCTTTTTATTTAAAATCATCTCTTGCCATAAAAACACCCCACTTCCATGTAAAATCTAATTACCTGTTTTATATCCCTTCACTATTTTTACGCTATCCCCTTCAGATTCAAAGCATGAACAAAAGACATTTTTTCCAACTGGGATGTCTTAGTATATGCTTCTTCACCATGGGACAAATTCACCAAATCTTTCGAAGTAAAGCTGTCGAATTTCTTATTGACATCTTGCAATACTTCCAATTCTTTCTCTGAGAATAATGATGCATCGAACTGTACATCAGACTCTATGCACTCTCCTCCATATGGACTACCAGTATCTTCTTCAATCCGAATAACACTCATCTTCTCCAAAAGCCCCAGCAGTTCATTGCGGTCTTCCGGAACCGGCCCATAATTTAAATGAATATAGGTAAGCCCACTAATTGACTTTGTGCTACGAAAGAAATTCAGCGCATCAGTATACCATAACAGTTTCATCAATTTAGTCTTATAAAGTTTTTTCTGATTCTGAGCATAATATATAATCATGTTCTTCAATTTCTGGAAATTAAATTTCTGAAAGCCACTATATTCTGTAGGATTCCCTTTTTCCTTATCTTGGAATATCTTATAATACGGAGCCACTTTATTTCGATTCTGTGCAAGTGCTAATTCAATCTTACGACATTCACTCTCAGAAAAATCATCCTGAATTTTTCTGTATGTTTCTCTCAAATTCTCTGGATTTTCCATCAAGATAATCAATCTATTATGGGTATCATTTTGGATGGTTCCTTTTTCATAACGCACGAGCGTTGCCTGCGTACAACCTATCAACTTAGCAAAAGTCCTCTGACTCAGCTTATACTTATTGCGAATACGCATAATATCTTCTGCCAACAAAAGACCGTGAGCTTTCTTATACTTCTGATATGCTTGCCTCAAACTTTCCGTATCTAACTTCATATCAAAGATTTCTTCATTGCATTTCCTGCATACCCTCACTTTTGCTTCTACCGCAACAGGTTCTCCTTTTACATCATAAGTTTCATCTTTATTTACGATATAGGTATCATTATGAGGGCAACGTTTGCTTACATTGCACATTATTTAACCCTCCTAAATTTCTATTTAAACGGATAAATGATTTCCTTCTCTGGGAAGTGAAATGATATCGCTAATATGTTATCTGTAAGTTTTAATTTTATGTAAATCGTCTTCTGTTCATTGGGAAGATACTTGCCAAATTCCCATATACAATTGCGGTCATTACTATTCCAATCATCCGACGGACCAGAAAAATAATCATCTACCTCAAGCTCGTATATAATATCAGGAACATCCTGCGGAAGCCATCCCAACCCAGCCAGAGTTTCCATATTTTTCCGTCTATCTTCTAAAAACTTGAATTTCTTCTGACTTATCAAACTCTTAATCTGGAACAAAGCCAATTTGACCTAGCTTTTCTGTGAACGATTGCTATCATCGCTCATCGGCACCATCCCCTTTATGCTACAACAATACTCTTAACCATGAAACCTCCCCTCTTAACACTCGCTACACTTAACCTATATTAATGATATCATTTTTGTAAACAATCTTTTTAGTCAGGCGCTCCATTATAAACATCTTCTAACCTGTGCCCTACGAAAAAAGGCGGCATGTACAACACCGCCCCCTCATCCACATACCACAACCACCTTCTCCAAAGCGCTCTTGATTACGTCATCCATATCGTAATACTTATACTCAGCCAGTCGCCCGCCAAAAATCACGTTGCTTTCCTTGGCGGCCAGTTCCTGATAACGCTGGCAGAGAGCCTGATTGCGGTCATCATTCACCGGATAATAAGCCTCTTCCCCTGGCTGCCAAGTTGCGGGATACTCCCGAGTCACATAGGTCACAGGCTGCGTGCCGAACTCGAAATGCTTATGCTCTATGATGCGGGTATAGGGCACCTCTCTAGCAGTGTAGTTCATCACTGCCACTCCCTGGTGATTCTCCTCCTCCAGCCGCTCTGTCTCAAACCTCAAGCCCCGGTACTCCAGCTTGCCCAGCTCATACCCAAAATATTCATCGATAGGACCGGTATAGACAACCTTTGCCGCCAGCTTGTCAAATGCTGCCTTATCCTTCAAATAATCCGTATTCAGCCGTACTTCTATCCCTTCCAGTAAGGCATCAATAAGCTTATTGTACCCTCCTACAGGTATGCCCTGGTAGCGGTCATTGAAGTAGTTGTTATCAAATGTATAGCGCACAGGCAAACGCTTAATGATAAAAGCGGGCAGCTCCGTACAGGAACGTCCCCATTGCTTTTCCGTATAGCCCTTGATCAGCTTCTCATACACTGTACGGCCAATCAAAGAAATTGCCTGCTCCTCCAGATTCCGTGGCTCCCCAATGCCCGCCTCCCGGCGTTCGGCCTCAATCTTCGCCGCCACTTCAGCAGGAGTGCGCACCTCCGGCCACAACTTGGTAAATGTATTCATATTAAATGGCAGATTGTAAAGCTCCCCCCGAAAATTTGCCACAGGGGAATTGACGTAATTATTGAACTCCACAAAGCGATTCACATACTCCCACACCTCCTTATAAGATGTATGAAAGATATGCGCCCCATACTTATGGATGTTGATGCCATCCTTCTCCTCACAGTACACAATCCCTCCCGCATGGCCTCTGCGCTCCAACACCAGGCAGGATTTCGCCTTCGCCTCATGAGCAAAGACAGCTCCAAAGAGGCCGCTGCCAACTATCAGGTAATCATACATCGTGCTACCTCCTTGCGTTAACCAATTCTCGCCGCAAAACTACCGACAATGTATATTGCAAATCAGGCATGAATCCTGCCTACCCTATAACACATGATTTTCAAAAAAATACCGCTGACTTCCTAATTTGAAATCAGCGGTATATATGGGATTCTATCCATTGCGACAAATCTTGATATGCAATCTTTCCCTCGGCAACTCCCAAAATAGTCTCTTCCATTTCGTCTTCAGTGCATTCCAACGATTTATTATTTGCAAGAAGAAAAGTTTCCATAGCATGAACAGCCACTCGTTTATTGCCATCAATAAAAGCATAATTCGTTGCAATACCAAAACATAATCTAGCATCCTTCAAACAGATGCCAGGATATAAATCTTCACCGCCAAAAGTTTTAAATGGCTCATTGATTGCCGATTCCAACAATGCGATACACATAATTTCTACTATCCCCGCCCTCTATAATCCTACTGATTCAATCCATCACAAACATAACCTTGCAGTACATCTCTCTGCGCTCGTGCATGAGAGAAAATGCATCTTGGTGCTCAGCCAACGAAAACCTATGCGTAATAAGACTCTTCAGATCCAGTCGCCTGTCCTGCATGGCCGCTACAGCTTCCCGCCAATCGTTTTCCATGCTACCGAAACTGCTGTTCCAGGTACCTGCTAATGTCAATTCCTTCCTGAGAATCTTCCAGTAGTTATCCTGAGAAAGGCTCATGCCGCCAAGGGGATTCCCCATGCAGACTACCCTGCCACCAGCTTTGGCAAGACTGATACACTCCGCCCAAGGCTCCGATTCTCCCGTTCCTTCGATGCAGGCATCTGCACCTTGACCATCAGTAATTTCTCCTACTAGTTTGCTCAAAGCATCCCGCTTCACATTCACAGCCAGGGAAAAGCCAAGTTTCTTGGCAAAATCAACCTTGTCATCTGTCCTGGCTGCCAGGATAATGTTCTTCACTCCTGCCGACCTTGCCCATTGAGCCGTAATCAGGCCAATGGTGCCGACCCCATAAATAAGGACTGTACCTCCCTGCCCCGCACCACTCTTACGAAAGGCATGCAAAGCCACTGCCGTCGGTTCGCTCATGGCTGCCTCTTCATAACTTACACCTTCTGGCAGCAGGCAGAGGTTTTCCTGTTTTACCGCTAGATACTCCGCCATAGCCCCATCTCGACGGGAACCGTAATAATCATAATCCGAGCAACGGGCATACTGCTCCTGTTTGCAGGCTTCACAATGTCCACAGGGAAGCAACGGGAACACGGAGGCTCCACTCCCCACCAAAGCACTATCATCTGCTTCTACGATCTCCCCGGCGAACTCATGCCCTATGATAGTAGGGAAATGATATGTCCCCTTGGTGAAAACTCTTGGTATATCGCTGCCACAAATGCCCACGGCCTTGATTTTCAGCAGCACCTCTCCCGGCTTACGCTCCGGGCAGGAAACTTCCTCATACCGCAAGTCCCCCACGCCGTGCAGATTCAATGCCATCATTTCAGCCACTCATCCCTTTCCGTGGCCAACATGGCCTTGAACATATCGATATCCTCTGTACGCGTCAGCTTGATGTTTCGTTCACTGCCCTTGGCAAAATAGATCTGCCATCCCAGCGCTACCTGCAAAGCCGAAATCGAATCAATCTCCACGCCTTGTTCTGCCGCCCGGGCATGCATCTCCCGCATGCGTCTGCCCGATACACACTCCGGTGTCTGCCCCCCTGACCAATCCTGCGCGTTCCACCACCTGACTAGTCGAATCCGGAGACTGCCGCATATACATAGTATCCGAACAATCAAGCACCGTCATAGCATTTTCATATTCTTTGCAGACTCGAATCATATCCGAAATGGAATCCGCTGCCACCAAAGGACGCACTGCATCATGAACAATCAGCACATCGTCATCGGCCACCTCGCCCAAAGACATCATGCCAGCTTTAGTTGACAGGAACCGCGTGGCACCGCCCGGTACAATACCCTGCCCATACCACCTGCCAAAAGTACAACTACATTCATTGAAACCTCAACTCCCTGATTGCCTGCAGCGTTTCACCATAAGGACGATTCTTACCGAAAAGCAACGTAGTTCCCAATACGAATCCCTTTACCCCCATCGGCGCAAATTTCCAGATTTTATCTGCCCCACAGGCGCCATCCCAATACAACTCAAATTCCATCTCATCCTTGACCGACAGCAACTTTTCAATCTTGCTCCCTACATAAGGCAAAAACATCTGCCCTGCATTGCCGGGATTCACCGCCATCACCAGCACACTGTCCACAATCCGTAACATCTCATGCACCGTTTCAAAACTCGTACCAGGATTGATGGCAATCCCTGGAATCAAGCCGCCATTGATGATTTTCTGCAAGGTCGTGGACGGATGATACTCTGCTTCCGGATGGATATATATCGTATCCCCTGGACGCAGGCTGTTGATGAAAAGCTCAATCGTATTATTCGGGTGTTCCACCATCAAATGTACATCCAAAGGCTTATCCGTCAGAGAACGTATGCACCGCAGGTCATTCAATGACATAGCATAGTTCGGCACATACCGCCCATCCATTATATCTATATGGAAGGAATCTATCCCCCCTGCATCAAGCGCCTCCACCTCCCGCTGCAGATTACGGTAATCTGCGCACATCATGGAGGCCATAAGCTGGAAATTCATATACGATCAATCCCTTCTTGACCCTAAATTACACAAATACAAATGCAATTCTTTACATAGCTTATTATTATCTTGTATGGTATAATACAGGCAGGAGGATTATAGATGCCCACATATAGCACAGCAGGTATAACCATTGAATTGAGGAGCAGGGAAGACGGACGACATCATTTGCCACATGTTCACGTTATATATGGCAAGTATGCACAAGTCTTGGACTTGGACGGCAACGAATTAGCTGGCAGGATGCCAGCCAAGCAACTCAAACGAGCCAAAGAATGGATAGCCGATAACAAATCTTTGCTGGAAAAAGAATGGAGGAAATTTCATGTGCATGATTGAAAATATTAGGCGTTCCAGTAGAAATATATATCTTACAATCAATGAAGACGATATTATCAGCGTCAAGAAAATGTCTATTGCTAAGTATGAATATGCAAAACAATTCGGAAACAGTGATTTCCTAAATGCCGTCAGTACCTTGACTACTGAAAGGGACATTGAGGACTCGTACAGTGCTGTAACCATATGAGAGATCCCATATGATAGCCCGCCATTCGGCGGGCTTTTTCATACCAAAAATTTACATCCCGTATGCACGATATGAAAATCCTTCTTGTGATATATAAAGTACAGCGTCTCCAGCACTTCTCCCATATACCCAATATATCTATCAGCCCTTTCTGCCCCTTTCGGCACACTAAACTCCTCTACTCGCTCCAATACAAGGAAAAGCCAACTACAGTAATCTGCCAACACTGTTTTCTTGGCCAATAAGAACCTGCCAAAACCATGGAGAAACACTTTACGACAAAAATCTACAAAACTATAGAAGGTTATTTTACAAATTCTCATAATTCCCCATTATTCAAGAGCACTATTCGCAACTGTCTAAACTTGTCATAGTCCTCCCAACTTACACTGCCGCAAATCAAGGAACTTTTGCACAGCTTTGATATGCTTCAAAACAATTATGGAGTGGGAGCATGAAACGAAATCATATACTTGTTAAATTCTTTTCTAATAAAGATTACGCGTTGGATTTTATTCACGGGAATTTCTATATGAACACCTTGAATTTCTTTTGGAATGAATATCCCAACAGCAGTCTTTTATCATCTGCACAAGCCGACTTGCTTGAAGGTGTTGTAGGGATAAAACCAGCCAATTGGGAAGATTCCGCATTCAATAATACTGTATTATCAGATATTATATTCCGTTCCATAGGATATAGATATTGCAGCATTTTATGTTTTTATAAACTTGAGTATCAAATCGAAGATAAACTCGATAAGCATATAGTATATTATCCTGTACCAAATATGTCCGACTGCGGTAATTATGTTGTTATAATAAAAGATAAAGCTGAATTTCAGCATAGGATAAGAGAATCTTTCAAAGGAACAAAATTCAAATTCTTATGCGGGGATGTTGAATATAGGAGATTACAAAAAAATTGGTCCTATGTCAAGATTTAGTACAACATAAAATGAGAAATTTTAATTATTTTCAACTTACCAATAGTGCTTCTCTAGCAACGCTCGCCTTGTAAAGTTTTTCAAAGTCATCTGGCGAAAGATATCTACAATAGCTGTGAATCCGCTTTGTATTATAAAATGCTTCAATATACTCAAAAATTAGGCTAATCCCCCCACCTGTCACTCCCCCGCATCAAGGAACTGGCCCATAGGCTGGGTATGCTCTGAGACATAGGAATCCCCCATGACTGTCACCATAAATATGTGACAGCCATGGGGGATTATTTCTTGCGCTGTTGTAAACGAATTCTAATGATTTACAAACAAAAACCAGCAAAGACACCTCCCTGCTGGTTCCTATTTTCTGGCGGGGCATATCAATCCTAACCATTGTCACAAGAATCGTCAAAAGCTCCACTTAACTAAAAATGTCCTAGATGCACGGGCTAATGCCCCACGATATGCCCACGCAAAAACAAATTTAACAAAGTGTAACATAGCAACCACTCCTACCAAAAAGATCACTGCTATAGAGGGGGAAAGAAATTCACACACAAATTTCAGTAACTCCACGGTAAAAGAAGCTAGCAACGACGTAATGTAAGCAATGCCGGTCAGCTCATTTAACTTTTCATTATAGCATAGATATATATTATTATCAAGGAGTAACATCGAATAAATAGGCCGACTCCCGCCTATCACTCTGTCATCCTAAATATTCTCGCCACCAATCCAACAAACGGAAACCGCAGTTCCAATGCAACAGACACCGCAGCTCCAGGAAAAAGAAACCGCTCTCATTGAAGCGCACAGCAGCGACAACGGCATAGAGCAGATATGATTGATTGCTCTACTGCCTGTCCTCCGCGGAGAGCCACACATTTTGATGGCTCTCCCCATCATATTACCTGGCTCTCCAATTCCTCCTCAGCCCTCTCCAAAGCACTCTTGATGACATCGTCCATATCGATGCTCATGACACCGGCCTATTTCCATGTCAATATCCAGCCACCTCTTGACTGACATCATACTATTCAATCCATTCTATGTCTATCCGCGTTCATCTGGGTAGTTCTACCAAAATATCGCCATATGCTCTCTCCTTGCCAAACAAGATGGTCGTTCCCAAGATAAAACCATCCACTCCCTGCGGAGCGTATGTTTTTATCTTATCCATCCCACAAGATCCATCCCAATATATCTGAAAGTTGTATTCTTCCTTCAAATTCAGTAACCGCTTGACTTTCTTACCCACATAGGGCAGGAACATCTGTCCAGCATTGCCTGGATTTACAGCCATCACCAAAACTTTTTTCACTATAACCAGCATTTCCATCACCGTAGCCACACTGGTACCAGGATTTATGGCAATCCCCGGTACCATGCCGGCATTGATGATTTTCTGCAGGGTTGTGGAAGGATGGTACTCTGCCTCTGGATGGATATACACAGTATCCCCGGGGCGCAGGTTACGCAGGAACATATCTACTGTATTAACGGGATGCTCTACCATCAGATGCACATCCAGCGGCGTTTTCGTGGCACCGGCAATATAGGCCATATCGTTCAAGGACATAGCAAAATTCGGCACAAAGCGCCCATCCATGATGTCTATGTGGAAGCTATCTATGCCACCGGCATCCAGCGCTTTCACTTCATCTCGCAGACAAGCATAGTCAGCGCACATCATAGAAGCGCAATATTCTATCGGCTTTTTATTCTGCATAAAGCATCCTCTCCTCAAATCGTCAGCCAGGCAGTCATGGCCTCTTGCACCGCAAGTCCAATGATCCTTTCCCCCGGAGATATGATAACTGTCATACCGGGATGCAGCTCGACGCCATCGGCTTTCCCCTGCCCTTTCAGTAAAGTGAAGCAGATATCCTTATCCTGCTTGTTCTCATAGGCATTCAGATCATGGTGAAGCTGCGTGGCATAGGTTGCCTCCACTATTGGCTCTTCCACATTATAACGCCGCACCACAGATTTCAAATCAGGGTGTAAACAGGCCAAAGCCTTTTCCGTATGCAGTTCTCGTTTATTTCCCTTAGCATCCACACGGTCATAGTCATAGAAACGATAGGTGAAATCTGCCCCCTGCTCTATTTCGTAAACCAGACTGCCCGCAGATATCGCATGCAGTGTGCCCGGCTCCACAAATACATAGTCCCCCACCGTCACCGGTAAATAGTCCAAAACCCCCTCATAGTCACTTTCCGCCACATGAGCACGGATAGATTCCATATCTTTCAGACAGCACCCATTCACCAGATTGCCACTCTCAGGAGCTTCTAGGAAATACCAGGACTCCCGCTTTCCTCTAGCCAGCTGCTCCAACTTCTGGGCAGCTTCATCATCAGGATGCACCTGCAAACTAAGGTCTTTATCTGCTTCTGTCAAGGCGATAGTCAAAGGAAAATCAGGCCGAACTTCCTGTAAAGTCTTGCCTGCATACGCACCATTCAGGATCTTATTGGACAATTCTTTTCTGGCATAAACGGAATAAAGATGCCCTATCTGCGTCTCTCCAGTAGTAGTCAAAGGTGTCAAGCGTGGGCCACCCCAAATAGTTTCATGTACAATAGGTTCCAATACTAACATATGCGTCCCTCATCTCTTTCAAGCTCTTATTGTTGGCAAATATCCTGCAATATCTTTTAACAGCTGCTCTAAAGATTTCTCCCTGTCTACCGTAATTTCCTTCAACAATTCACCACCTGTGCACAGCCCCATCCGCTCTAACCCGCAAAACTCAACGTCTGGGTGATGCCAGGGCACCAGCCCCGGTGTCTTGGGTGGATAGAAAACTATGCGGTGGCAATTTGCCCGGCAGGTCACATCAAAGAAGCCGCTGCGAGTGCCTATGACCAAGCCCAGATATTCCATGGCCAGAATGGTCTCCGGGAAATCAAAGCGCAGGATTGAAGCCCCCCCAATGTCTGACTTCTCCTCGTCGCCTGCTGCATTGATGAAGACCTGATAGCCTTTTTCCTGTAAAACTGAAGCCAATTTCTGCCAAAAATCCCAGGGCATGATCTGCGCCGAATAAGCAAAAGGCGCAAGCAGCACTCCCCGCCCAGGCTTTACTCCCCTGGACTGCAAATATTGCTCCACAGCGTTCCTGTCCCCCTGCCACTGGGGATGACAAGGATGCGTATCTGAGGACAATCCATAGGCAAAATGCCTGAATGTATCCATAAAGGTGCAATGGTGGCTCAGGCGCAACAGAGACGGATTGAAACGGAATTTTCCCTGCCAGCGGGTCAAAGGAGAGAGCTCCAGCACATCCTCTCCGAAAAAAGTCCAGGCCTGGATAAGGCTGTTGGACTGCTCCTGTGTAAGGGACACCACCGGCTCGATGCCAAAATAAGGAGATAATTTCTTCAGTCCCTTCGAGGCTCCCGCCATCAGATAGGAGGAAATGCCCTCCCTTTGACAATAGGCATGGAAATACAGCCCCAGCAGGTAATAGTCTCCCAACGGCCCGTCCGCCAGGAATATCCTGCACTGGCCGTACTCCCGCCGCAGTTCCCTATATAATGCCAGCCCCGCCTGCACAGATTGCCAGTTCCGTTCCGGGCTAGGCCGTTCCAATACAAAGACCTGCTCGCCCTCCTCATAGCCGAAGCCTTCAAACTGCCGCACTATCTCTGCCCAGTATTTAGGCGAGTGAACAATGATACGGATGCTTTCAGCGTGAGGAAGCAAGGCCTCCTTGGGGGAAGAAATGGTCAGCCCCATAAAGGAGCGCCCCCATTTGACGCTGTCATTATCCAAAATACCAGCAGGCTCACATCCGCAGGAACGAAGCAACTCTGCAATCTCCCCCACATTCTCCAGCCTGCCAATCATAAAAATCCTACTATGGCTATCCCAGTTGGGAAGCCAGTCATCTATTTCCCTTGCTAATTCTTCCCGCATGGCTCAAACCTCTCCGTAATCGCCTCCATCAGACGCTGGTACTCCTGTAGTCTTTCCCAGCCATCCAACGTGTCATTGCCCTGCAACAGATCTTCAATGACAGGGGATTCCAATTCTATAAGCTGGTTCTCATCCTGACACAACGGTCTCAGGCTGGCAAAATCACGACTAGAACGATGCACGCTGTAGTCAGGCTGACGAATCTCAGACGGATATAAAATTACCTTCCTGCAGGGTACCTGCGCCACAATATCGCAAAGGCCGCTGCGCAGCGCAAGAAAGTGTCCGGCATAGCGCAAGATGGCCTCACATTCTGCATAAGGAAAGAAAACCGGCTGCATAGAGCGGAAGGGATTCAGCTCTGCCGTTGGATTGAGGTTGACAAAAACCTTGTACCCCCTGGCCTGCAGCTCTATTGCCATCCTTTCCCAAAACCATGCCGGGAGTTTCTTGACCGAATAGGCATTGGGCGAGACGATGACTGTTTTGCCCTCCTGCAGCCCCCAAGACTTATATTTTTGGCGCAACTCTTCATTCAAGGGAGCAAAGAGAGGCTGCTGCCATTCCTCGGAGCTCACGAGATTCTTATAGATGAAATGCTGATATGTTTCCATGAAAGTGAAGCGTTCCTGCATGCGCAGACGACATTTATTCAAAGGCAGGGTATTTTCCCACATGAAAAGATCCGTCACATCCGACTTGCGCCAAAAGGTATAGCAAAGCTGAAAAGCCTCAGCTTCTCCATGGCTGAGAGCAACTACCTGTTTCCATTCAAACAGTGGAGCCAGACGCTTCAATCCCTTGGCATCTCCTGCCACCACATAATTTTCAAGGCCCAGTTTACGGCAATATGGAGCCAGATAAAGCCCATTCAGAAAAACATCCCCGGTAGCTCCCCGCAGCAAAAAGATATGGGCCTTCTCGCCATAGTCAGCTTTTATTTGCTTGTATAGCGACAAGCCCTGCCTGGCTTTGGCAAACTGGCGGGCAAAGCGCTCCTTGCTGTCAGCTTCCCCGCTGGGCAGATCATGAAGCAGGAAAAAGTGGACCTTCTCCCTATAACCCCAAGCCTCCAACTGCTCCCTGACACTTTTGTTGCGGCCGGAAGCCATAACCAGGACCAAGGCATTTTCCCTTAAGGGCTGCAGGACTGCGTCCATCAGATAGACAGGAAGCCCAGCCCGGGATTTGCCCACCTGCTCAGGGTCATCATCTAGCACAGCTGCAAATTCCAGCCCGTAGCATTTCAGATAATCCCGCATCATGGCCACATTATGCGCCGAGCCCATTGCCAGAACCATCCTGCCCATAAAGCGCACATCTTCGATGATCTTATGCAGTTCCAGATAAAGCGGGTCGCGCTTCATGAGCTTCATGGGGTTACCTCCCCCAGCTGCGGTACACAGTCAAAACGATAGATATCATAGCAGAATAAGTCCCGTTTAGTCACACCAGGTATGCCCAGCAAATTCTCACCACAGGTATCATAAGGAATGGTCAGCGAAATGATGACTACCTTATCACTGAATGGATACAAAGCATAAAAGCGCATCATGTCCATAATCTGGCCATGCGCCATATAAGTTGCACTGACTTCATAAGTACCGTTGTAAGCCGATAATCTATCCAGCACAGCTTGATTGCTCGATACAAAAATTGCGCTATGCAATCCCTCTTTATGCAAATACGCATCAATATAGTCTATTGCATAATCATTGTAGTCACTTGTAATATGAGGCATCAGTATATATCGGTCAACCTGATAGTCAAGCGATAGACGCAACCACAGGCGTCTGCCGCTTACAGCCTCTCTAAGCTCCTTCCCCATCAATTCCACCATCCCTATTTCCTGATAAACAGTAGTTGCCACCTAACATAAGGTAGCAGTATAGTTATACTTCACCTGCTACCTTACTTCATAAAATCGAACCTGACAAAACCTTCAGGACGACTAACGACATAGGAATCTTCCATGTACTTTTTTACCTTATCCTTGACAGTATAATCCGGATTTAGGATATTTTTGCGTTCGAACTCGTCAATCGACATATGCCCCCACTGACGTAGATTGTTCATATAGCAATCAGATACGCCCAATTTCTCTCCCAAGCGTACAAAATCAGGGATTTCCTTATAGTTATCCTCCTGCACTACCATCTGTATGCGGAAGAAACGAATCTTTCCTTCACGTTTCTTCCGAGCCAGCATTTCCAAATTTTGCATCAGTTTATGCCAACTACCACCTGGACGTAATTTGTTGTATGTATCCTCACAAGCCGCATCGATAGAAATATAAATATCAATATTCTCGTAACAAGGCAATAACCGATCAAACTTATCTTCTGTAAATAGATTACCGTTTGTAATGAGAAAAAGATCCTGACGTTTCTTATTGCCATAGAGAAGCTTCTGGTAGTATTTGCTGGCAAAGACATCGCCATAGCCAGCCAATCTTGTCAACTTTAAATCATCAAGCACGTGATTTTCAATGGCATCCTTTACTATAGCATCCAACAAACGACGACGCTCCAATGTAGCCGCTCGTGGCCCAGGACGACATGACGGGCAGTGCAGATTACATGTGTAATCGATTTCCAACTGCAGATGACGAGGTTTTTCGCTGGTCTCAAAATGCACGCGTTTGTCTGTAGTACCGGCTTTTACTTGCAGCCTATTGCAAAAATGATGATTGCAGAAGCAATAAGTCTTATTCAACATTGAAAGACGGAAAATCTTGAACCATGTTGAATTCCACAACTGCGTCCATGTCCGATAATACAGACGCTCCCTATCCGCCCACTTCCCCTGGACTCCCGCCGGACAACATGGGAATGGCCAAAAATTGTTGCCAATTATCAGATTAAAGAATGGCAGGTCACAATCACAAGGCTGGTCTTCCGGCTGCGCGTAGACAGTTTCATGCAACATTTCCGAGAACTTCGGCATCAGTAGGATATCGCTGTCCATGAAATCCTCATTGACCTTCAACCCCAAATCCTCGAGCACGCAAATGCCATGCTCGAATTCTCGCGTTGCAACAATAAAATAATAATCTTTAAGCTTCACACTACCTACTTCTACACATTCCAGCATTAATGCTTCTGGTGTTCTGACCAGCAACGCGTCCAGACCACAAGTCTTGCTGACCTCTGAACCTTTATTGCAGTCCGTTAACACAGCCAGCTTCCTACCACGGGCAGCAAGTACTGGATCAAGTTCATCATCAAGTAACAGGAACAATTCATCGGCTACGATTATGTGCGCGTCAGATATGCCTTTAGCAAGCAATTCTTGTCTAACTTCTTCTGCATCAAAATCACATATCAAAACAATTTTTGCCTTTGTAGTGCCTGGATTCCATGCATCTAATGTAAAAACAGGCCTATCGCAATGTCCCTCAATCGGACATTGGTCTATTAAATACGCTTCAACTGCAAGTTCATCAAAAATGTACTCAACATCTTGCTGAAACTTTCCCATTCCATAAATCAAGATCTGCTCTTCACCTTTTTGTATCGCTTGCAACAGTTTTCTATTTTCCCTATCCATATGCTTTGAGCTCCTCACAAACTCTCATCTATTTCGGTACTTAATCCCAGCAGCCCCTCATTCCGCTTGCACTCCACGCTATAGCTCATCTTCAGCCCCGAGGGCTTGCTGTCATTCAGCAGGATGCGTTCCCCCATGGGCATCTGGAACTTGATATCGTTGTAGCGTATGCCCTCCTGCTTCAAGAAAGCCTCAGTCATCTCGCGAGCCTCTTCTTCCCTAGCTGTCAGTATCAGCACATAATCTTCTGCCGGGATGTTCTGCAAGAATTCCTTAGCCCCCGGCAGCCAGCGGTCTGCCCCCTCTTTGTAGCCATTGTGCTCCACCAAGGTACCATCAAAGTCAAAAATCCAGGTCTTCCCCAAGGTGGACAAGCGCAGATTCTCCTTCATGCGTGTTCCTCCTGCCATTCCTGCCACAGTGCCAGCCCGTTGTAGTATGCCAGGCACATTGAATCGTAGTCTTCCCAGCAATGGCTGGCCAAAGAAATCCAGACAATGGCATGGATAAGCTTCAGTTTGGCCACATTGCAGTCAGGAATCTTATCCAGGAAATACTGGGTCAAATCTTCCCAGCCGCTCCTGGCTATCTCATACCTGACGCCATCTTCTGCGATTTCCAGTTCAAAATCCTTGATATTGAACCTGTCGAAACGGCCTGCCAAGGAATAATAAATCTTGGCCCAGTCATAATAGACATCCCCCATGATCTCTCTGGTACCAAAATAGCCGCGGGCATCGATGAAGTAAATGCGCCCGTCTTTGTCAATCATGGTATTGGTCAAGGTACAATCACCATGGATGGGACCAAAGTCAGCCTGGAACAGGAAGTCATGGATTTCCTGCCAAAATTCCTCCCGGAAGAGCAGCACATTCCTGCACTTTTTCCCATTGATATTGATATAGGGCTGGTCGACAAAGGGAATGGCATCCCGTATGCCCTGCACCCTCTTGATGGTCTTGCTGTAGTAATCCTTCTCCAGACCGAAATAGTCTGGCCCCGGCTGGGCTGACTTGTGCAGTCCGTCCAGCATTTCCACCAGTTGGTCAATGACCTTCTTTTTCTGCTCGGCGGAGAGCTTGGCCAGAAAGATATTCTCTCCTTCAATGCGCTCCATGGTCAGCGGCTCATAGACATAAATCTTGGGCACAGCCTGAAAGCCATAGGCCGCCACAGCCTTGTACCAACGGACCTCGCGCTCAATCAGCTTCTTGCCTTCCTCTGTCAGTCCCGTCTTGATGACACAGTCCTTGGTGAACTCCATGTGATTGTAGGGGCGGCATCTGGCGGTACCTGGGTCGATAGTCTTCACGGCTTCCAAGGTGCCAGCTTCAGCAGTCTCCCGCAGATTCCAAGCTTGCAAGGGCAGCTTGCTCTCTGTCAGCCATTTTGTGAAGCTACCCTCACCTGGCAACCCCTGCAGCCTTTCCTTGCTGTCAAAGAGAAAACAACCAGCTACGCCAGACTTTCCCTCAGAAGGGAGCTTCTCCATAGTTCCTGCCCGAAAACGCCAGCTGCAGGGGAATCTGTCCGACACGCCTACATAGCAGGGAGCAGCTTCTTCCGGCAAAGCCAGGCTCTCATCCAGCAACAGGTCAGACCACAACAGCATGAATGGCTCACCTGCAGGAATGTACTTCAGAGCCTCTGCCACTCCTGCCCCATTGCCTTTCCCTTCGGCTTTCACCAACAAATAGTCCACATCGGCAAAAACCTGCAAATAGCGGCTGAGAACTTCATATTTATAGTCACCAATGATGACGAACTTGCACTTCGGCCATCGCTCAAAGAGATGGAACACGATAGGCCGGTTCAGTACCGGCACCAGTGCCTTGGGACGGTTCCGCGTCAGTTTCCCCAGTCGCGTACCAAGGCCTCCGGCCTGAATGACAATGTAATTTACTTCCATGAAATATATCCTCCTTACGACTGAGCCTTGGTAAATAGTTCCTTCTCAATGGCTACTGTATGCTTTATTCCTTCCTCAGGCGCAAAGCGTGGCTGCCACCCCAAAGCCCGCAGTTTCTTATCTGACAGCACCGCCCTGCTAATGGGGGTTGGCTGACTGTTATTATCCTCATACCGCACAGCAACGCCCCCGGCCTTGGCGGCCAGCTGGGCAAAGTCTGCAATGCTGACCTGGGCTGAGGTATCTGCCACGTTATAAGCCTCCCCGGCCTTGCCATGCAATAGCACCATCAACAATCCAGCTCCCCCATCAGCCACATAAGTATAGGAACGCACCTGCCCACCACGGCTCCGCAGGACAATATCTTCTCCACGGGAAGCCTGTCTCGTAAACTGAGCCGTAGCCCGGTTGTCTTTCTCCGTATGAGTTGGCCCGTAGGTATGGGCAGGCCTTGCCACCACCGCATCCACACCGTACTCATGTACATATGAAAGGCAGAGATTTTCTGCCAGACGTTTCGACAAGGGATAGCAGCTGCGGACGCTGGCCTGGTCAATGTGGCCAAAATCCTGCTCATCCAAAGCATCAGCATTGCCGGTCTCACCATAGACCTCACCGCTGGACAAGAACAAAAGGCGCCCACGGCCAGCCTGACGCAAGATGTCCAGCATTTTCCCAGTCCCCTCTACATTGGCCTTAATGACCTCCACAGGCTGCTCATACATGGAGTGGGGATCTGCACCACCTGCCGCATGAATGATATACTCTGGGCAGATATCTGGATATCCCCAGGCCTGTGTCACATCCTGCACCAGTAACTCCATGTTATCTACAGGCTCCACTACAGGAAAGCGCCCCTGCAACCGCTCCAAACTGCGTGCAGAAGCATAAATCTTGCAAGCCAGTTGCCGCTCCCTATTGCCCAGACGCAATGCATCCACCAAAAATGACCCCAAAAGCCCCGCAGCCCCCGTCACAAGTACAGACTTGCCAATCAGTTTTTCCAGACCAGGCACACTGTCCAGACAAGTCCGCAAGTCCTGACGATATAATTCACTTGACATCAAAGCCATAGCCATGCCTCATTTCAACCAATAGGAACGCTGTGCCGCCAGCAGTGCCTTGAAAATATCTATATCTTCCACCGTAGTGAGCTTCACGTTCTTCTCTGAGCCTTTGGAGAAATACACCTTGTGCCCCAGTTCTATCATTAAAGTCACGGAGGCTACCGAATTGGTGATGCCACGAGCCAGTGCCTCCCTATGCAAATCGCAGATTTCTCCTATATGAAAGGCTTGCGGTGTCTGAGTACGCTTCAGCTTCTCACGGGGATAAAGCTCCTCAGAGGATTGCTGATCCTCAGTCATTACCATAGCCTCAGCGCAGGGAATGACCGTGATGGCGTTACCATGCTCCCTAGCTACCTTCAGGCAGTCTGAAATCACGGCCTCCGACACCATGGGGCGGATGGCATCATGCACCAGCACAAAGTCTTCCCGCCCATAGTGTTTTTCCAGTTCAAACACCCCATTACGGATAGAAGCCTGACCGCAATCCCCACCTGGGATGATATGCTTCAGCTTCGTGATGTTAAACTGTCGAGCATACACCTCCAGCACGTGCATCCAATCAGCCAGACAGACCACAGCAATAGCATCTATCTCGGGATGCTTCTGGAATGCTTCTAATGTATAGATGATGACGGGCTTATCATGGACATTGAGAAACTGCTTTGGTATCTCCTGCCCCATCCTCTGACCTGTGCCACCAGCTATAAGCATGCCAATATTCATGGTGCATCATTCCTTCGTAAAATTATTTTTCATTAGTCAGCAGGCAGTCCACTCGAACTCCCATTAGATTGTCATTTATATCCATGCCGTCAAATACCTTTCCTGCTCCTGCGAAGATAGGCTGCTGATACATGGATAACAAAAAATGACCTATAGCAGGGCTTATAAACCCATCAGACTCACACAATGAAAAGAATTCATGACAAAATTTTTCAATAGCTTCTTGAGCCTCATCTAAAAGCTTCAATTCTTTATCAGACCTGTCTTCTTCCTCAAAAATTATATTCCCATTTTCATCAACAGAAGCGGCAGATGGCTCTGGCGATGAAAATATGAACTCAAGCGCATTATTCGCCAGCATATGCCAATCTGCCTGGGGAAGAAAAGTTTCCACCCGTCCCATAGTAACAGAACTACCAGACATATAACGTGCAAAGAAAAGGCCGTACAAATTTGGCAATACTGAATGAGTCAATGCACACTGTGTAGTACCCTGAGAACACAAATCTGCAAAAGCATACCGTCCTTCTCTTTTTAACCCCAATCTAGCGACATAACGCTCATATCCATCTTTAATGACAGCCGAACGAGCAAATATACTTTCCTTTTTGTCAACAACCTCATTCCATATTAAATCAGTGTCCTCCCCCCACGCTGGCGGTATATGACCATCCCCTGGTAGAAAACCAAAACACTCTCTAAGGAAATGGTGCGTTTGTCCAACCAAATGACCTTTCAACCACTCCAATGCCTTTTCTTCTTGCAATGCTGCACTTATGCAAAGTTTGCGGGAACCATAAAAATACATTCCTGGAGGTACATTAGGTAATTTCATAATTTCAGCAGCTGCTTGATAAAGTCTGTTGAACAACCATCCATCCCGAGCAGCAAAAAGCACTCCTTCGAAATGATGAATCTTAGCTCTTTGCAGCAGCCACAACACGTATTGAGCAGCCAATGGCGCCAAGAAAAATGAGGCAAACTGAGGCAAACTCTTAACAGACACTAATTTTTCTCTGACTGCAAATGGATTTCCAAAAGTACGATTCGCAAATAACCCTATTAGCAATCTATCGTTAAAATTTTCAGCAAACGACAAAATATTAGCCGCTTCTGTAGTCTTTAAAATCTGCAAAGCACTCGGCACCAACCATGAGTCGAATCCATGCACACGAGCTGACCATCCATCCATAATAGCATTGTCTCCTATATGAAGATATGTCTCTGCTGGATGCTCCTTACGCACAAGTTCAAATAACTGCTCTCCCTTGCCCGTTCCCCTGTCATCAGAAACATATAGTTCATCGTAAGCAGTTAGTTGATTTTCAGCGAGCACCTCCTGCAAAAACTCTGGTTGAAGATACATATCTGACACCAGCAGTACATACTTGCCTATATCATGTGCATAAGATAGTATCTCGCCCATTCCTGGTCGTGGCACAAGCACCTGACGCTCTGCTGCCAGCTCTTCGCGCATAACGAGAGCAGCCTGAGAATCTGTCCACCCCAACATTTCAGCAAGTGTCAGATAAATACCTGCCAATCCTTTATGACGCTTATCCCCACGTTCCGCCTGTATACGATAATTTTTAAATCCAGGAATATCTATACCGTGTTCACGTAAACGTTTCTCCACAATATCAAAAACATCGGTCGGAAAAAGCACTTTGCGCATCAAGAGCGTATCAAAGATATCAAAGCTAACAATATCATGCGATGCAATAGCCTTTCGTAACTCACTCTCTTGATTCTCTTCAGCGGGAAAAGCCTTTCCAAGACATTCAGCTTTCAGTTTGCCACTATACAAGCTATATATTACTATTCCATGTGAATCACAAAAATCACAGATACGTGCATAGATATGTGATTCTGCAGACAAACTAGCCGCAATGACTATAGCGTGTATGTTATTACGCGGCAAATCTTCTATTCGCCGTATAGGAAGACCGCAAAAAAATCCTGAGTTAATATCGCGATCTAAAAAACATGCGATAGATTTAGGGAAGTGCCAATACACTGCTTGCGCATTCAGTTTTAAGCCATACACGGCTACTTTACCAGTTTGTTCACGGAGGAAACAGCCTATTCGAAGTAATGTATCTTTATTTAACATTTTACTCCCATCCATTTCTTATCATTTTTTTTGCAAATCTTATACTTTTTGAATAAACTTTCACCTTTTTGTATAATCATATTAATTCAAATACAATTTCTATATAGTTCAGGATAAGAATTTACCTTTTCTTTCGGGAATAAACCATGTAGTACTGTGGAAGTAATTCCTATTATTTTTTCTATAGGTACATTAAGAAAATACAAAAGTTCAGCAGGGAATGGAACATCTAGCACCTCACATGATGGAAAATATTTTCGGTAATCAATTTCGTCTCGGGGATGTGGCTTGATAACAATACGATTTAAATCATAATTTGATAAAATTTTACTATATGCCTCTACTTGCTCTTTTTCAGTCATACCATAAGCTGTTAAGTTTTGTGTAAAAAGGAAGTAATCCCTATGCCTATTAATCAAATCTTGTATCTTCTTTTTAGGAAATCCAAATACATATAAGATTTTATTCTGTTCATCAGTTTTTTTCCTTTGCCATAATTTTTTAATGTCAATTAATTTAACTTTGTCAGCGATAGATGGAAGAACATTTTCACGACCTGTTAGAATTATGCTTTCTACATACTTATTGTGTCCAAAAGCTAGGTAAGGTTCACCATCATCCATGACCCCACTATAATTGTGGCAGCTATCTTCTCGATAATCAAAGATGCCATCTTCTAATTGAGTAAATCTGGTACCGAAATAATAATGAGCAAAACTATTATGGTCTACACCATATACGTGTATGTGATGACGTTTAGCATATTCCCCAATCAACATTACACGATGACTTATTATATCGTTTAAATACTTATGCATCATAATGGTCTTATCAACAAAAATCTCATTATCGATGAGCAATGAATTAATTCTAACTGCTATATCTTTACTAACACCAAGTGCTAGTATATAAGCGCTATCCCAATTTTCCTTTAACAGCATATACAGAAACAATGTATAAACAGTGTGAGTCAATACTATATCAGTAAATTTACGTTCTCGCTTGTTCCAATGCAAAAGCGGATCTAGCCAACCATTAGCTAATAATGCTGAATTATTTAGGTGAAGTAAATATAAATGAATTCTAGCGACAAAAAGGCAGTCTATTGGTGTAAGAATATACGACTCAAAAAGCTCATTCAATTCAGCTTCGATTATTTCGATATCCCATGTAGGAAGCACTATAACTCGTAGAGGACAATTAGTAGAAATTATATTTTTTAGATTTTCATTATCTGGAGTATAAACTGGTACGCCATCTACATCTTCTCTTATAGGAGATGCATCAATGAAGCAGCATACATGTCTATAATTCTTGATATCTTGAAAAACCTGTTGTGAGAGATAATTTAAACCGTAAAAAATCAAACACTCATCCTTAGGTAAAACGTCAGATAGATTCAGTCCCATATATTTGATTTTCAAATAATCACTATCTCGTAAATAACGTAATGCAACAAAAGCATCTGAATTCATCTAAGTACCTCTTTCAATTATCCTTACACCTATTTAGTACATAGCAATAAATTCCTAATCCAATGAATCAAGATAATTTAAAAAGTATTTCGTATCAATAAAATGTGCCAGATTAATTATTATATTGTTGAACATCTTGTTTGTTAGTACTCTTATTTCTTTTTCTACTCCTTGAGCTATATCTAGGTTGCTTATTGCAATAATAATACATTCGCCTGCAAACCAATTGGCAGAATTAAGATTGCACGTCCTAATTCCATCGTAGAAGCCAGGAATAGTAAACTTACAATCAATCCACTGCGAAATATGTATCTTATGCTTTCGTGTTAATTCATAGAAAACTATTTCACCAATTTTTCCTGCACCATATAAAGTAACCCGTTTAGTTAATTCAACGCCAACAAAATAACTTGGGACCTCTCTTCCCATGAGCGAATGACCATACAAGCGCTCATATTTTTTTAGAATCTTTAGACCGCTATGCCTGTATGTATAAGGGTATTTATTATGAATTCTTTCATAAAGACGTTCTGACCATCTAATATTTCCTCCAAAATACTCCCTCAAATTAAGATTTATCATCCTCCAATCACGGCGATCAAGAGATGGAGCGTAAACTTTCAGATGATGACCATCGGAGCTAATTGGCATACTCGCAAAAAAGTTAAAGAGTTTAGTATCAGGCTCGTTGTCTACAGCTTTTAATATATTGGATGCCCATGCTGAAGAAAAAGCTCCATCGTGTAAACCAATACGATGTGAATAGATCAAACATGACTGTTTTACTCCTTCAAGATAATCCCTGTAGCCATACCGATTCAACTCGACACTCTCATGACCTTTAAGAACAGGTTGCATTTCTCCAGTTGGAGATTTTTCGTAGCCAATGGTTTGTCCATGCAGAGCACGTGTAAAAAGCTCCATCAATGATGAAGAAGATAGTTTCGTATCTATAAAAGATAAAAAATGACAATGACTACTAACGACTGGATTAACAAGTACATAAAAAAAAGTTGGAATTTTCCTATTGTAAGCATATGATAATAAATTGGCTATGCAAGAAGACGTATAGCCTGTTCCCTGCACATCAACCAATCCAAAATTACCTTTTTCCAAATCTAATTCTTGTTTCAAATATGCTAACAAGGAAAATCGTGATCCCGTTTGTTGGGAAAAAATCTTTCTTCGCAGTTCAGTATTATGTTGAAGCTTGAGTATAAGTTGACGAGCATTAACATCATTAAGTCTCTGCTGCTCTGGAATATCAACATATTTCCTCATCTCGTCTATACTTAGTTGACATATGTTTGCAAAATCTTGCAGGCTATGCGGAAAACTTTGTGCTAATAATTCCCCAAAGCATTTAGAACTTCCATCAAAAGAAGGCAGGCGCCAAGCACGCCTTGATGAATAAAGATAACTAGTGCGAAGAGATAAACTATTAGCCTGGATAATATACTCAACAGCTTTTTGAACCACAAAACCATCGCGTGCTAAAAAGTACAGCCGATCCAAGCCCATCTGCAATGCTTGCTGCACCAACCACTGTGCGTAAGCAAATACCAATGCGCCACCCACAGTATAACCAATAGAAAATGGTACACTGGCACCAGCAAGAATGGATTGTAGCAATTGTGCTCCTGGTGTCGCTAGAAGCAAATCGGTGACGCTTCTACCCAGCAACGGTAATTCATTTGAAGTCGCACAATTTATCTCGCGGAAATTATCCATAATCCCAATCGCCACCCTTCAAATTCAGTAAAGTTTTCCTCTATTGCTCAACACAAACTTGCTTGAGTAACTCATCTTTATATACTTCTATAATATGGTTGTAATCAAGAATATATTTTAATATGAACGGCCAATAAAAGCTACCGTATCCTTTTGTGGATAAAATATACCTTATTTCATGTTCTTTACCTGACAAAGCTCCAATAATAACACTCACATTCCTATGCGTAATATTGACATTAGATAGCTTAACCACCTTATATCCATGAAATATATTTTCGTTGAAAAAAGCATCACTAACCAAAAAACCATCTATTTTTATATTATATTTCTCTAACCATGCTAAAACCAATTCACTACCATATCCTGTACCAAATATATATAATTCATCACTTCTTAATGATAACTTCTCAAATTTTAATCGCATTTTCTCCCATCTATATCCCAGTGTGACTAAACCATTTTTTTTAGACATAAAATTATACAACAATTTTATTTTAGATGGCACATTATATATATATCTTTTATCAATTGACAATATAATCTCTTGGTGTATGTATTGGATTTCCTTTGTATATTGTTCTCTTTTGTGAATGTACATGTCTACCAATCTATCTATCAACAAAGTAAAGTACCATTTATAAAAGTATTCACATACAAAAGCAGGATAACCACGTAAACATTGTATTGATAATTTTATAGCTTGAAGGAACGAAAAATCATCAACTCCAGATGTCGTGTGAGACATACTGGCAGGATGAAGCCTATAATGATAACTAAAATTTTGCAAGCATAATATTTTGTTTGCTCGTTTGAACACATTAATTGTTGTATATAGATCTTCGCCTTTAGTCAATATTTCGGCAAAAGACTCTTTATCGAATAATGATCTTTTGTAAATCTTGCACCATAATTCCCACGCAAAGATACGCCTTGTCAGCATATGTGTAACTGCTTCTATTGGTGAAATTATCCCCAATGTGTTTATCGGTCGCTCTTCAAGATATTTACTCCCATGAGATTCCTGAATGATACCTGTGACTACAATATCAACACTACTATTTTGCCTCGCGCCAAAAATCATGTTCTCATACATGTCCGGTTCAATCCAGTCATCACTATCCACAAAACCAATAAAAGTTCCCTTACTAGCTTTTATACCAGTAATTCTAGCATTAACTAACCCTTCATTAGTTTTATGTATAACCTTAAACCTTGAGTCTACCTTGCCATATTCGTCGCAGATTTTTCCTGATGTGTCTGTGGAGCCATCATCTACTAACCAACACTCCCAATTTTCAAAAGTTTGATCTCTTATAGATGTAAGACACTGCTCTAAAAAACATTCAGAATTATAGATAGGAACAATGATACTAAGAATCGGTGATGACTCATTATATAAAGCCATAAAATTCTCCTCATGCCTTGCTATGAATGTATTTTCGTATCCAAATATTTTCGGATTTTTTCCATGACCATATCGGGATGCAACGCCTTCATACACTCAGGTTCATCTAACCGTCTTATACATGAAGCAAAGTTATCCTCTAAGTAACAGCATGGTGGACAAATATTGGCAGATATATTGATATTTTCTTCATATCCAAAATACCACTGTGGAGTTGGGCCAAAAAGCACAGCACATTTAGTCCCCAACTGTGTAGCCAAATGAACCAATCCACCCTCACAGTCTACATGTAAAAGAGCATTTTTTAAAATATATTTTACCAGTTCAAGGTTCTTACCAATGATTTCCTTATCTATTCCATCTAAATGCAGCTCATTATCTCCACCAATTTGTACAATACACAACTCTGGGTATTCACCGTGAATCATTTCAGCGAGTTTTGTGAAATACGTTGATAGCCAAACCTTTGCATGTTTCTTGTTCTTAGAAGATATTTCCCCCCAACCATAGTGAAATGTAATATAGTTCCTATACATAAGACCCAGATTATTAAAGTTTGTACATTCAGACTCCGACATAGGAATAGGTACTCTAGTATCCTTTATTTCTAGCCCCCCTGCTTCCGTATATGCTGTATATGCATTTCGATTAAAATATCGACACCTAGCAAAATGCACACTGTTTAACGTCCTTTCTTGAGAACCAGCCAAGCCATATAAATTCAGTTGCTTACTTAAATTACGAACCATATATAAAAGTCTAGGCGCAACCAATTCTATCTTATTTTCTGAAATTTTATCTAGTGACAGAAGATAAGTAACATAGACAGCCAAATCATACTTTTGGCACTGGCTTGCGTAAAAGTTCCAAGGAAAAACATTATGCAACTGGGGTAAATCAGAACAAACAGCTTCTATGAATTCTGCTTTTCCAAACATATCAAGCAATGTATGTGGCGGCGATAAACGCAAGATTTCCATAATGTATTTCTTCGCAATAATAATATCGCCAAGACCATTGCCCACAAATACAGCAATCCGCACTCCATTATTATCAATTTCATAGGCAAACTTATCTGAATAATATCCCATCTTGCGAGATATCATTGGTACAATTTTATTTGGTGCTAATAATATGGAATCATATATTATCTTTTTTCCTGAAACACCCAATTCTGCTTTCAAATATGCTACTACTTTTTGACACACCAATTCATTATTTATGGCTATTACAATATAATCGTAAGAATAAGCAGCGATTGTCTCAGGATCTATCACCTTTATATTTTCACTCAATAATTCATACTTTTCCCATTCTCTATCCGCAATAGCTACAACTTCACAATATCCGGTAGTTATCAATTCTTGCCAGAAGATTTGTCCCACTCTGCCTGCACCATAAATTATCACTTTGGAACCTTTATCGACCTTCCAAAAAGGAAAAATATATGTTTCCATTGTCTGTCACCAATTTTCTAACGATATATTTACAATATATCAATATTTTCTCATTGCCATGCAAGCCTCTCTGGACGAACACTATCGCAACGCACATCCATAGGATTTAGTAGAAATCTCTCGTGCAGAGAAAAATTCCAGTCTGATGTTCTCACAAAAGTCAGTTCCATTGCCTCTGTAATCATCGCATTTCCGATATAGGTGACAGAGCCCCAATTATTAGCATGTAGATGCACCAGCGTATGCGTGCGCTTCAACCCTGCCAACGCCTCAAGCAACGCATCCCACTTCTCTATCTCATCCAAGCCATGTAGTTCCAGCACAATCTGTGCAAACTTAGACTGCACAGATTCAGATAAGTTACGGAATACATCTACTTCAAAACCCTCAATATCCATCTTCAACAGCATATCTTGATCCTGTAGATGTTCATTTTCACGCATAAAATCTGTCAATGTGGATAGCTCGAACCTAGATTCGTCATGCTCACCAATCAATCCGCGCTTTTGATAATGAAAAGACGGATGCTCTTGTGGTAGTTTCGGCACGGTATGATCATACATATAAACCTGATACCCCTGTTCTGCCATCTCGTATTCAAATGATACATCTCCCCCCACTCCAAAAGCATATAAAATTTTTCTTTCACTAATTGGATAATTTTCTACTATTAAATATCCGCCATCACCATGCTTCCCTAGACGTACAAAATTATGTGTATTATCTATCTTGTAAACAGTAAGTGCAGACTTAAGCAATTGAAATTTCTCATTAAGCCAAGATTTTTCCCAGTCCTGACAAGTCCTAAGCCAACATTCATTCTCGGCAAAAGATTCCAGACCATACAGCATTTTTCCAACACGATTACGTAGGAAATAATCCATGCTAGAAATCTTTTGAAGTATCTGTTCTCTATCCGACTCCAATAGTACATATTTATATACACACTTCTCTGCAGGCACACCCAAATTTACCAGTTCAACCTTTACAGATTCAGCGGTTGTAACTGACAGTAAGGCAATGACTATATAATCAAATTCTGTTTCCTGGACAGATATTGGTGGTCTAACCGCGATATTATTAGAGTTTATAGATTGATAATTTTTATCTACAGAAAAAAGCAATTCACAATAGTGATTGTGCTCTATTTGATCAACAAACATCCTGCCCAACCATCCCATGCCATAAATTATCACTCGAGAGTTTTTCTCTACTCTCTCATAGGGGAATAACACATAATTCATAGACGTTTCCTCAATTCTTTTATTTTAATCATTTTATACCATACATATATAGGTTTGATTCCCCAATAATTTCAAAACATTTATCATCTCAATTTGCTTATCTGGCATCACAGCTAGAAGAACTACATTATTGGGGGATTTTCTACACAATTCATTTATGTCACAAATTTCATTTCCCATAAAATAGTTGTTTGTTTTATTAGTGACTGCAATTTTAAACTTATCAATCCCTAAATTATGAAGGTATATCAGCGTTCTACCTGCAACATATCCTGCTCCATAAACAATAACAGTATTGCAATTTTTCATTAAACATAATTCTTCATCAGTAAATTTATGCAATGATGGTTCTGGCCTAACAATACACTTAAACACCTCAAGTGCAATATTTTCCCACGGTCGTAAAAATACAATTTTTCCCCCATCGATGATGTTAAAATTATCATTCCATATGCGATGTACCAAGGAAAAATGCCCACCTAACCACCTCGATATACATTCCATATTATCAGGCAGAATGTTTTTTTGATATAAAACCTCCTTCATTGCATAGCAAGCTTGTATAAATTTATCCATTAGATATTTTTCTGTAAAAACATCAGTTGTCACCGATGCATGTCGACGATAATAATGATATAATGGCACATCAATACATTTAGTTCTGTCGGCTCTCAAAATTGCCTGCAATGAAAATAAGCAATCTTCTTCAAAACGAAGTTCTTCATTGAAAAACAATCTACTGTCATGCAGAAACTCCCTCTTGAAAACAGCCGCCCATACCACCCCTAACTGTGCATTGTTTCTTAATTGAAGAACAAACATTTCCTGTCCGTTTATAGCTTTATCAATACATGCCCCCGCACGTGTTCGGACCACCATACCTTTTTCTTTTTGCCTTATCTTATCATCCTCATATTCAAAAACAAATCCAAAATATAGTATGTCCAACCTATCTTTCGTCGATAACTCATATAGTTTCTTGGCTGCATCTAGTTCTAGCCAATCATCTGCATCAACCATAAGAATATATTCGCCAGATGCTACTACTAAACCAATATTTCGTGCAATCGATTGTCCTAAATTTCTAGAAGGCACTTCATTCCCACTGCTATAAAACAACTTTACCCTTTCATCTCTTGCCGCATACTGTTGAACAATCGCTGTCGAACCATCAGTAGATGCATCATCTACACAGATTATCTCTATCTCCTTCAAAGTTTGTCCTATTAGACTATTCAAGCATCTACTTAGATATTTTTCAGCATTAAATATCGGCACTATAATAGAAATCTTTACATATCCTTTCAATACTCGTCACCTCAAATTTACATTGCATAAACTGAGCAGTTACCTTCTAATACATAAAATACCATTTTTCTTAAACTCATCATCAGCGAACAGCCAAGCACATTGTGCCAAATGCACCGAATCTCTATAATATTGTGTTTTAGTTTTATACTCCTCGTCAACCAGCATTGGAAAAATCGACAAACATGTTGCAATATTTCCATCTAAGCATTTCTTTTTTAGTTCTCTTATAAAATATTCTGTCGCTTTATTGCGTTCAGCTTGCGTCCCAGAACGTGGAAAATTATCATCTAATTTGCAATCATCACTTTGAGAAGCCACTGGACACCAAATATAGACTCTATACTTTTCGCTCAACTTATTAACAAACGACACATAATTTTCAACAACTTTATCGACCACGCGATGAAAGTCCCCCCCCCTTTTTGTCTGTTTAAATACATGTACTCTTATATCAATTTCCCCGAATACGCATAATATCTTCTCACCAGCAGGAATTAGATTTAAAATACGGTCTATTTTTTCTCTTGCTTTAGTGGTTGTCCCGTAATTATTTAGATTATATGCCAATGCTGGTCCCAAATGGAATACCTTAAATGGATCAATACGTGGTCTGCACAATCCGAGACCATCTCTATACACATAATTGTCTAAATAGCAGCCAGAAAAAAAACATGCATGACTATCACCTATCACAAAAATTCTATTTTTCTCTTTCGGGTTTATATAATATCTTTCCAGCATCAAATCCCATAATTCATGCGAAGAATTCATTCCATTACTTATTGAATTATCATTATTGTTAATTATATTGCTAAATACTTCTACGCATTTATTAGGAGGAATAAATTTATATAAATGATCTCTTATCTCATGAAAATTATTTACTTGATAACTGGCAACCAGCACTATGATATCCTTCTGATTTTTGAGAAATGTGCTATTTTTTACTTTATTATTTACATCTGCTAAGAAATTATCTATTATCGCAAATTCTTGTATATTAAACTCATAATTCATTATTCCTTTTAAGATTTTTCCACCTTCGCCAAAAGGATATATAACAAATTTTGTATCTTTGCCAAACTCAATCAATACTCTTTCCAAAGCATTTCGGGCTAAAGCAGATAAATTAGGCATTTAATCTTCTTCCTTTATCAGTAGCATCCTCACAGTATATCTTTTTACATATGGATATTCCAGTCCCTAATCAAAGTCTAGTATGTCTATCTCATCAGTAATAGTGCCCACTTATTTGTTATACTTTTATGGAATTCGGAGACTGCATGACTGCATATCCTTCTTTAAGTACGATATATGAGAAGTGTCTCTCATCTAACAAGCAAACTATTTCATCTTGCCAACACCTCGTTACAGCTAGAATAATTACATCCTTTTCATCATCGAAATTCTCCAAAGATCCCAAATCATATAAAGGGAATCCAGCTACATTTGTTTTGTCTTTCTTATCCGTAACAACAAAATATATTTTATTTCTCGAACAACCATATTGTAAGAGTAACTGCAACATCTTCTGCCCACATACACCGGCACCATACAAAAAAATTCTCTCTTTATTTATTACCCGGTGCAAATCAGATGAATTCATAAAGATTTCTGATCGACGTTCTTGTATACTTTCTAATACAACGCCTCGTAGCAGCATAGCATCTACAGGACTATTGAATTTTAACTCAATCAGTTCCTCTTGTGAAAATTTTTTAGCATAATTCAATCCAACTGTTAAAAATACGCTTACATAGTTCAACGCTTCCATAGCACATCGGCTATCATCAAATTTATGTTTTCGCAAGAACTCTGAACAACGTAACCACAAAAGCAAATATGAACGGCAATGACGCAGCTCATGTGAAAAAGTACGTCCCGTCATTACAGACCCATCTCGGTAACGACGTAAATGAAATGCCTTCGGTAAAGCCATCATTTTCTTGGCTGTCAATACTGCTCGCAGACAAAACAATTCATCCTCATGTGGCGATGTTTCTTCATCATTAAATATTCCATTATCTAACAAGTACGAATGTCTCCAGAGGTATCTTCCTGGCTGACATGATGCCCTTTCTTTAGAACAGAATTTCAAAAATAAATTTTCTCCCGATATCACTCCATTATCTATCTGAAATTTAGCAACTGATGCACTCAATGATACACCTTGCTTGAGTTCTGGTGAATCAAAGACATCCTCAGCATCAAAAATTATTCCTTCAACCTGCTCTTGGTCAGCTATTCGGCACAATTCTGAAAGAGCATTTGACCGTAACATATCGTCTGAATCCAAAAAATATACATACTCTCCCCTTGCTTCACGCAAACCAATATTTCGTCCTGCAGCCTGTCCACCATTTTTTTCTAATTTGATTAAACGAATACGATTATCCTGCAATGCATATTTTTGCATAATATCTGCTGAATTATCAGTAGATGCATCATCTATGCATATAATTTCCCAACTAGACATATCTTGTTCTATCACACTATCCAAACAAGCTGCAATATAATCCTCAGTATTATATACAGGTATAATTACTGAAACTTTTATCATTTCAATTCACCTTCATACTCTATGACGTACTTAATTTACATAAGCCCTCTAAAGTACTCAATCGTCCTCTTTAAACCCTCTTCAAGAGCTACCTTTGGTTTCCATCCTAACTCTGACATCGCAACATCAATAACTGGGCAACGCTGTACCGGATCATCCGATGGCAGAGACTTATAAACAATTTTTGATGAACTTCCTGTCATTTTCAATACAATTTCCGCCAACTGCTTTATGGTATATTCAGCTGGATTACCTATATTCACAGGTCCGGAAAAATCTTCGCGGGAATTATTCATCATACGGTACATGCCCTCAATAAGATCATCTACATACTGGAAACTACGAGTCTGAGAGCCGTCCCCATATATAGTAATATCCTCACCTCTCAAAGCCTGCACAACGAAATTAGAAATAACCCTGCCATCGTTCAAGCTCATACGTGGTCCATAAGTATTGAAGATACGCACAACTTTAATGTTAAGATTTTCCTGTCGCTTGTAATCGAAGAACAAGGTTTCAGCCATGCGCTTGCCTTCATCATAACATGAACGTATGCCAATGGGATTTACACACCCGCGATATCGCTCTGGCTGTGGATGCACCTCCGGATCACCATATACTTCAGATGTACTTGCCTGTAAAATACGTGCTTTTAGTCGCCTTGCTAGACCTAGCATATTCAATGCCCCAAGCACACTGGTCCTACCAGTCTGTATGGGATCATGCTGATAATGCACAGGGCTGGCAGGACATGCCAGGTTGTATATCTGATCTACTTCAACATAAAGTGGCATCGTTACATCGTGACGGATAAATTCAAAATAAGGATTACCCAACAAATGCCGTATATTGTCTTTATTGCCCGTGAATAAATTATCTACACAAATTACATCTGAACCTTCTTTTATTAACCTGTCACAAAGATGGGAGCCCAGGAATCCTGCGCCACCGGTAACCAAAACCCTCTTCCTCACATCGCATCAGCTCCTACCGCCACTCTACAAAATTGTCCCCCACACCGATCTGGTAATACTCGAAGCCCATTTCCCTCAAATTATCACTCTCATACTGATTGCGCCCATCAAAAATAACTGGTTCCTTCAAACATTCCTTAATCCTCTCAAAGTCTGGGCATCTGAATTCTTTCCATTCCGTGATTAAAATAAGTGCAGCACACCCCTTCAATGCATCGTATTTTCCATCAAAGTATTCTATGTTCTTATTATCACGAAAATATATTGTCCGTGCCAATTTCTCTGCCTGCGGATCATACGCATGCACCTTTGCCCCCCGCTTAGTCAGCTCGCCTACTATCACCAGCGAAGCTGCACAACGCATATCGTCCGTATCAGGCTTGAACGACAATCCCCAACAGGTAAAGTGCAATCCTTCCAAATTCTCCCCGTACTTAGCTACGATACGCCTAGGTAAAACTTGTTTTTGCGACTCATTAACTGCTTCAACAGCCTTCAATATACGTGCTTCGTACCCTAGGCCACCACTAGTACGGATAAGTGCCTGTACATCCTTTGGAAAACAGCTCCCTCCATAACCGCACCCAGGAAAGATAAAACTATAGCCTATACGAGGATCAGAACCTATTCCCATTCGAACTTTATTCACATCTGCTCCTACTAATTCACAAATATTTGCTATTTCGTTGATGAAGCTGATTTTTGTAGCAAGCATACAATTGGCAGCATACTTCGTCATCTCTGCACTTGCAATATCCATATGAAGCAGATGACCTGTGCTCCTAAGAAACGGTTTATAAAGTTTCGCCATCAAACGTGCTGCTTTTTCAGATTCAGTACCAACTATTATTCGGTCTGGCAGTAGACAATCATGCACTGCTGTTCCCTCTTTCAAGAACTCTGGATTTGATATCACATCAAAAGTAAGCTCACTATCGCGGGCATCTAATTCATGTTGTACCGCCTTGCGTACTTTTCGTGAGGTCCCTACTGGAACGGTTGATTTGTCTACGATAAACATATGTCGTACCATCATTCTTCCGATGGATGATGCCACTGCAAGCACAGCTGACAAATCAGCACTACCATCCTCTCCGGGAGGTGTGCCAACTGCAATAAAACAAACATTTACCTCCTGCAACGCCTCATCAATATCAGTTACAAAGTGCAGTCTATCTATATTCTTCTGAACTAATTCCTTCAACCCTGGCTCAAATATAGGTATCACTGTATTTTGCAATTCTGTTATCTTTTCTTTATCTTTATCCACACACCATACATCATTCCCCATCTCCGCAAAGCACGTTCCCGATACCAAGCCAACATACCCTACCCCCACAATCGCTATTTTCATGCATATGTCACCTGCCCTCTTCTATTTTCTTCTCTAATATGATAATTAAAAATGTCACTTTTTATAAAAATATAGACCTCAACAATATTTTTCAAAAATGTAAAATAGGTTCAAACTACTTCAATATGAAAGTATTGGCAGGCGGGCAACTTCTTAAGATAATCTCCTAATCTGTCATGAAGATATTCTGTTATTTCTATACGCTTATCTTCAGGATACGCATCCATAACATTTGCTGGGAGAGTTTGTGCCCAGCGAATTCTCCCCCGCACTGAACGACTTTGGACATTAAATAACACATATTTATCCGGCTTATAGTACACACAGCCTGGATTTAAAATACAATTGGAAAGCAACCATAATATTTCCTCTCTATGTTCATCTTCAGACAAAGCAATCCAATCAGAGGGATTGGCTGCACTAAGATTTTCACGCCAATTATTCAAGTGACAAATATGAACGGATCTAGGATATAGATTACGATTACTAGCCGTTGTCCTAACATTTCCTCCTGCATCCATATAATCATTTATACCAGTAAATGTTGGATTCTTAAACTTAGCATAATTCTGCGGATCATGAACAACACAATGCCCTTTCAACGCTTTTGGACTTCCTATTTTTTTTAAACGTTCAAATAGTTTCGGGGTAACATCATCGTGTTCTTCACTTGACAGTCTTTTAGGAACATCCAAACATCCTCCACAGATTTCACACCAAGAAAGCTGCTCACCAAAATCTTTCGGTTTTCTTCGCCACCAACCCGGTTCAATAGCCCAACCACCAGGACCGTCAAAAAGCATATCCAGGGCACCGGCCACCTCGCAAAAAAATGCTCCTTTTGGCGTAACAGTTGCAGACCATGTATTTTGTACCCAACATGCATCACGCTTTTTGATCCATTCTTCGTCCGGTATGCCCAATTCATTGCGACTCATCAACAGAGCCTGATGCATACATTCATTGTTATGGTCATTCAAAAGTTGCCGAGAAAATGATTGATTTATAGTTTCAAAATGCTTGTAATACGAACTCGTCAAAGATGACCATAGTCCTGTATTAACTCCTGCATAATCTCCAGAAAAATACCTAGTAATATATCCCTGCATATTGACAATCGGTTCTCTAGCTGTTTTTACATCTTCCTTTAATCTAGCCTCTTTGAGATAATCGGCCATACGTTCAAACTCAGGGTGTAGTGTAGGCTCTCCTCCTATCATGCCAACTGTGTTCGGAAAATCAGCCAAAGAATCAACAGCTTTTTTAAATGTGTCAAAATCCATAAAAAAAGGTTTGACATGATGTCCACACATGCGTGTGCAATTCGAACATTCATGTGCACACGCATTGGTAACATCTATTTGTATAATAAACATGTCCGCTGGACTACGCATAAATTCATCTCCATTTTTAGTTATTCATAAACTTGCATCTTTTCCTGAGAATCTTGAAACCCTCAGAAAACCCACAGCTTATCCATTTTCAAATTCATTACAAATCAACTATATATCCATTTTCATCTGTAGCAGTCTCCTGGTAAATCCCTTTAAAGCCTCTAGGATTTACCATAATCAATTCTGTATGTGGATACGCAAGTAATGCAAATTCTTTAAGTTTCACGTGCTTATCATAAAAAATTCTCATCTGTGGCTCTATATATTCCTTTTTGTATCGACTCTGCTTATCGTATTCCTCATCAAAATAATTCACTTTATCATAAGCATATCCATCACAACCAACTAAATATATTTTTTGGGGACGACAAAACAAAGCAAACTGCACAGCTGAAAATAAAACGCTCACATTTCCATTCAAAAAATTATATCTTAAGTCAGGCCAAAAATCTCCACTTGTCAATTCTTGATTGTAGTAAACATTATAATCATATATCTGACACTCATCATACGGAGGAGTTATAGGCCATCGTTCCCCTATCGTTTGTCCGATAAACTTTACGCATTCCAGCTTATTCATTCGTTCAAGTAGTTCATTTCTCGATTTCAATTCCTCTCTATTTTGCGGATGATAAACATTCGTTACATGTTGATTAAAATAGTAATCCAGCATGCCAGAATACTTTTCATCAAGCATCATACTATTCATTCCTATATGTATTCTACCATCATCAAAATTATACAGATTTAATGTCTGTCCACATCCACAAACAACTACTTCCTTTCCTTCAAAAGCACCGTAATATGGACCAAATGTTTTTTTGTGAATTTCAAGCATAACAGGCATGGCACTGATCATATACTGAAGATTGGTTAGCTTGCATTCCAACCTTTTTATCTCAGCTAACATCTTGTATGATAAATCTCTTGTACTTGCAGACAAATCTTCTATTTCCGCAGATATATATCTATATTCTTCTTCGGAAATAATATGTACGTTTGTCAATCCACGATTTAACAACTCTAACTCCATTGCTTGCTGAATTCTACTATTCATAGCAGCAATAATCACTAGTACATCAGCCGAAAAAGAAAATTTACTAATTTCAAGAACAGATATCCCCATAATCTGAGGAGGAGTACTTGCATTTCTATTAGTAACTATAACACCATCTATTTTATCAACCCCTACATGCTTTATACAATATCTTATTATTAAACTACCACACTCACCTGCACCATAAACAACTATCTTGTTTGCTTTATTGATACAAGAGTTGAAAAGACTTAACTTCGCATTCATAAATGATAGTACCTCTCGTCAAAATCATATCCTCAGAGAATACAGATTAAATATCTAATTCATAATATCTTACAAGTTTTCTTTAATTGTTTCTAATATTCTCTTTCCTGTTGTACCAAATTTTCGCCAAGATACCTGCTCTATTTCATCAGTCAATGGCTTAAGTAGATTTTTGAGATTCCACGAATGCACCACATCCTTAAGCATTACATCATCCTCAGGCTCCATTCGAAGTCTATGGTAAAGCACCTCACTAGATTCAGGCCAGAACTCAATAAGTTCCGTCCCACGCTCCCTGAAACTCAAGAAACTACCACCATCTTCACTTTGTCTTGTCCAAAAAACCTCATTACGCAAATCTGCCTCCTCAAAGGGTCGCACCAACTTACGGGTTAGTTCCGGCACTTGCTCAGCTTGATGGCTACCAGTCTGCCATATGTACATATCATCCGCGAAATATGGGAAAATAAGTCTTCTCTGTCCCCAAGGAACTACTGAAGAAAACGGAAAAATTTGATTACTAGAAACCATAGGGCATTCTACTAATTCCATCTCCTGTGTATCAATATGTATGCATGCCAATGAATTCCCTGCCCATGGAGATATCCACAAATCATCACCACAACGTGACAGTGTCCGTGGTTGAAATTTCTTTGGCAAAGGCAGCTTCAAAATATTTGCCGTCAAGCTACGCATATCCATAACCAGCAATACCGGCATATCTATAACCACCAAATACCATATATCTCCTATCAGCTCAGACCCTCCAAATTTTGGCTTTTTTTCAAAGTTCAATCTCTTCAGCCATTCCTCATGATATATATACTTTCCATTAGCTTTACGATATTCCACCAGCAGTCCATTTCTATTGCCCATGAAAAATATGGAGTCTCCCCATTCTGCCATGGGACCAAATGCACCATATCTTTCCAAATTTGGTTCCCATACTTTCTTTTCACAGGAAATTTTCGTTAAACTTTCTGAAGTTATATCATACTCAAGAAAGGCCTCATTGGAAAACAGTGGAGGCATAATTATCTTATGTCCATCTTTGACTGGCAACAGATAATCCAGCCCCCAATCTGTAAGTTCTTCACTATTTGGTAACCGACATAGAACTTTCACCTTATCAGTATCCAAATCAGCCTCGCATAGTACACCAAACACATTTCTAACCGTGTATGTGAAATATATCTTTTGTCCATCGCGACATAATTCTCCAACCTGTGGACATTTAGGTAAATTCTTGAGATTACTATAGGGTGGATCAATAACAGTTCTTACTGCACTACGCCCCCAGACTTTCCTAGGATTTCCAAAAGTCACATCTGAATATTCTAAGGCTCTTCCTACCTCTCCACTTTTATCATATATTGTGCTAGGAGACTCTAGAAATTTCCTTTTGACCTCTTCAAATGATAATTTCAAATCATTAGACAGCAATGCAACAGCCTTATCAAGTTCCTTATCAACCAACCACCAAACAGCACTATCTTTCCTTTCTTGTGTCAGGTAGATTAGATTCTCTATTAAAGTTACCGCGTGCTGACCAACAGACAGAAGTGTCTGCGGCTGAATACATAACAATGCTACTTTCTTACCATATATAATTTCTTCCCACTCTTTAGGCAGTTTCGCTGACGTAGATTCCACAAAAGCATTTTCCAACCAAATCTCTAGAGACTGACCATAATTCACAAATGTGTACAGTGCAGCAAATTTGCCGGTTTCTTTAAACTTAACTTCATAAGGAGAAACATCTCCATAATATACATCTCCCCATGCCAATGCCCTATTAAAGTCCATACTTTCATCATGCACTGCCGTAGCAAGATGTATTTGCAGTGTCCACATATATGTCCGTTCAAGTTTTTTACGCTCATTTTCATCATCTACCGCTTCTATGAGCTTTCTAAGCGAACCATCATCAAACCACCAAAGCACAACACCTCGCATATTACTAGTACTGCATCCCAGTGCACTTAGCAAATTAATATAACTCTGTGCCCGTTCTATTATACTCGCATGATATTTAGCCTGGAAGTTAACACCAGCGTAAAAGACTACTACTAACTTTTCATTAGCATAACTCAACCATGATTCCGGTAACGTATGCATAATCTTCAACTCATTTACATCCTTAGGAGCAATACTTATCCTATCTAACGATAGCAATAACTCCGACCATCCTAGCCTTTTTATGTTCAATTCATTTATTATCATAGGTTATTCACTACTCTCAACTAAAACATTATGCAATCAACTGTTCTTCTTGCCATATTCACTGTATACTTATTATCATTAAACAAGTTAATAATATGCCGAGCTAACCAATCACAATTAGGTATACTTTTTTCACTAAAGTATCCATTCCCCAACCCTAGATAATGCTTACTAGCAAAAAGTCCCGCTTGAAACAACTTTTTCATGCACTCATCTTGATTCCTTACTAATACGTTATACCGCCAGTCATGCATCCCATCAGGCAATGCATTAGGCAATTTCTTGTAAATTTTATTAATAGCAGCCTTATGTGTCACAATATGTGCTAGTTCTGTAAGCACTTCCTGCTCATAATCTTCCCCCGGCATCTGTGCCGGATCTGTCCAGTTATCTAGCAAAATATCCCACTCTGCACTTTTATGTTCCGCATGACATCTCTTTATAGAAGCATCAAAAGCCACATCTGCAGCCTCTGTATCTCCCTCCAAATGATACCTTTCATATTTCCACGTTTTTTTCAAGAATGCGAATGCCCCCTTGCCTACGCATACTGGCTTAGTATTACCCGTGCTATAGATAGTAAGATCTGCCTGACAATCCTCCCCTCGCCAATCTGGCAGTGCAAGGCAACGGTCATCAACAATGATAACTGAAGGAAATCTCTTTCTTACTTCTTGGAAAAATTCACTATGATCTCCCATTTCACCATAGGTACGGTTATAATGAAGAACTTTGATATCTGGTCTAGATACAAGAAAAGACAATATTTCATCTTCATCAGGTACCCACGTGCCAAACTCTATATCACAAAAAAGGAAATCCATGCCTGCTTTTTTGTATATAGCTGGCACACACTCGCAAATGTTAGCAGGCATCAAAACAGTACCTTGAATATGATTTGAAAGAATAAAATTATAGAGAATTGCAGATGCTCTGATGCCTATAATTCTTCTGCATTCTTTACTTGCGCTGTGGCGCGCTTTGCGCTGTGGCGCGGCCAGAATCTTTGCAATCCTAGCCGCGCCCTTGCCATCAAATACTCCAGCAAATTGAGCCCTCGCAAAATTTCGATTTTCAATATCCAAAAAATACAACAGGAAGTGTTCTATCCTTTGGCAAACTTTCTCCGACTCCTTACGAAAATCTCCTGCATATGGAGCCAACCCTTTTTCGTCCATGATATGGCATTGATTCAAATGATTATCCACAAAAGCAAAACTGATACAGGGAATACCTACTGTCATTGCCTCACTCATGGAACTAGAGCCGGGGGCAATACAAATATCGCAGGAAGCGTACAGTGCTCCCATATCCTTAGTCCATCCCTGCAAACGAATACAATCATACTGTGCTGAAAACTCCTGAAGTTCCTCCAGATAATCTTTTTCGTAATACAGCCCGCACTGAACGATTAATTCCAAGGCAAGCAATTGCTTGTCCTGCACTATTCTTTTCAACAGAGCCAGTTCTATGTGCAAAGGGTCTGTGGCTCCTGTGGTGATAAGTATCCGTCTTGCTTTTAAACGCAAATGCTTAACCTTGGCATGCAATATTTCTTCCCGCACTGGATAGTAAGCCGGCCCGATATACAGTTCAGTTTTGCTTGTCAGCAGACCTTGATAGGATTCCTTCCCCGCCTCCAAATTGTAGTTGATTATGTTTGCAATAGGGTAATCGAAAGCATAGAGGTCATCCATATAGCAAGCATTATGCGCCGCATCAGACAATAGAGCCATTGCTTTGCTATCAATGCGGTAGGTATCTATAAAAACAGTGGCCTGCTCTTGCCCTTTCAGCCATTCAGCAGCCTCTGTAGCGTCCCAGCCTAAAGGCTCGGCTATCTTTTCCAGCTGATGCAAAGGATATCCTTGTTCCCTGACTGCACCTGCATCCGCATCCGGCGCCAGAAGGAAACACACTTCTTCCCCTCGCCGCCTGAGTTCATGGGCAATGGCAAAACAGCGCATATAATGCCCCATGCCTATTTTTCCATTGCCGTCCGCCCTGATAACCACCATGGCTGAATCCCACCTCTGCTGCAAATCACTTTTTCAGCGTAATCAGGAAATCCTGATCCTGATAGCTGCCATTCTCATGTGTCTGAGTCACTGTATCCACCGTAATCTCACTAAAATCGGCAAAAAGCTCCTGCACCTCATCCCTTGTGAAGAAATGCATAAGCATACCGTCCTCCTTAGCTGCGGACTTGGCTGTCTCCTGTTCCTCCAGCATGAAAGTACGTTCCTCAACCTCTTTTGCATCGCGCCTTTTGGCATCTTGACAGCGGTAATCTTCCACAGTCCTTATGAGCACCAATGCCAAAGCATTTTTTTTCAGCACCCTGTATATTTCTCGCACACTTTCTTTGATATGTGTCTTGTCCATATAGTAAAGGACGCCCCAGCAGATCAGACCATCAAAATAATCATCTTCAAAAGGCAGGTTGTAGGTTGTGGTCTCTATAATGTTGCCAACAAACTGGCTGTAATCCAGTTGCTCCAGTATATCTTTTGTATAGGACACGGCAGAAGCAGAGAAATCCCCTCCGTATGGAACGATGTTCGTATCGGCAAGATAAATCACATGCCGTCCCGCTCCACAACCTAAATCCAATATTTTTTCCTTTCCATTACAAATAAAATTTTTACGCACGAAGCGTATGACATTTTCAGCAGGATATTTAATGCGATGCCTTGCTTCCTTATAAAGTTCATTCCATAGTTTTCTATTTTCCATTTGTTGACCTTTCCTCCATGATTAGTTCGTATGCTGATTTGAAACCTTCATCCCATACTTTTTGCTGAAATTTCTCCCATATAGCAGGGCGCATCTTAGACTGAAACAAATCCTTAGAACTACATACGCCCTCTTCCAAAGTCACTGGAAAGACGTTGTTGCCCTTGGAAACTTCAGACAGGATTTTTTCCGCTTTTTCAGTCAAAGTCACCACCATAGAAATGCCACGGTCATCATCCATGTTTTGCTTGATCTTATTAATGTTCCAGGCGTCTCCGATGTAAAAATCCCCGGCATGTTCCCTCTTACGGAAAGGACAGTCATAGCAAGCCTGATTAAGAGAGTAGTTATTTAGGAATACAAACATATAGGAATCGTTTGTATTCCTAAACGAAGACAAATATTCATCGTGGGCGTACTGTATTTTCATTTGTGCTTCCCACCAACCACGTCGCTTGTAACGGAAATGCACATAGCGTATTACATCCTCATGTCCATGATAATCTCGCAAATACGACTGCCAAATATGCACTGCAGGCACACCGTGGCAAAACACCTCTAGTGTCAGCAGATTTTCATAATCCTGCCCCAAACAGCCATGCAAGCCAGCTATCTGGCAGGGAGTTCCCGCATAAAGAACCAAACGCCCCGAACGCAAATCTTCTTCCACCTCGTGGAAGGTATTGCATGTATCTGCCTGTATGTACTTGCTCTCCATGCACTGATAGATATCATCCGGGTTCTTTATCCGCACCATGTTGACCGCAGTATATTCGTTGCACCATGCTGCGCCATACACCACACCATGCTTAGAGAAGACATAATCGGATAAGGCCTTGAAAAAACCTCCTGACGAGGAAACGCCCCTATCAAAGAAATTATTGTTCACAAACAGATCAGCTTTCCTCATGGAATGCTGGGGAATAACAGCCTTGCCAGCCACCGGACAGACTCTCTCACAAGCACCACACTCAGTACACAGTTCTCTATCTATGCGTGGCTTCAATCCTCCCGTCTCTTCCTTCAAGGCTATAGCTCCCATAGGACAAGCCACCCTACAGGCACCACAGCCGGTGCATTTCTCATCTGCAACCATCAAGAGCCCTCCTCAGCTTATCCCGAGATTCTTCTATATCAACCTTCATATATTTCCCAACAGTCTCAAAATCTATTGCCGTCTTATAAATTTCCTCTATCTCGTTTGCCTGATGAGCAATACGGCCAAGCAAGCCAAACTTCTTTAAGATACCTTCCTTACGTGGATTCTCCAAATTGTCATTGTAAGTAATGAACGGTCGCTGGAATTTCAAGGAAAAAGCTGTGCCATGGAAGGAATGGGTTAGGACAAAAGAAGCATTGGCAATAAGCGAAAGCCATTCACGAGGGCCTACATCCACCACATTTTCGATATAATCTGCAAACCGGGGCTGCATCATGCCAAATAGAGCAACCTTCAGCCCCGTAAGGCGATGAAGTTCCTCAAGCATGGGCAGCATATGCTCCATTTCTTCATCCAAAGTAGCATAACAAGCAATATAGTCTCCCCTACTGCATTCTCCGAAAGAAGACTCTCTGGCAACTGCCTCCCAATCCTCCCTACTCACCAGGAGGGTTGGATCTAACATCACGCCAATCCTATCCTTCATATGCGGCAAATGCTCAGACAGATAATCAGCCCCTGCTTGCTCCCTAATGTAAACTTGACGGAATTTTTCTATATGCTGTGCATAGTTTCCCAACTTCTCCCACTTGCAACGACCAATAGAAGAAGCCAACGCTACCTTATTGTGAGAATCCGTAAAAGCCAGAAAGTATGCACTGGAAGCCATGCGAAAATTCACATTCCAGATTTGGTCGCTGCCAGTGGCATAGATATCATAATCCGTGTTTCCTTTCAGTTCCTCCTCAGAACTGTACAGGCGCGGACTAAGATTGTATAAAGGCAACCAGCTTTCAAAAGCTGCTTTTCGCCTCACTAACTCCCCGCGAAATCTTTTCGCAATCTCAGCATCTTCTTCAGATGGCTTATATAGCTTATATGAACGGTTGTTATCAACACGCGGATGTCTGAAATCAATAAGTTCACATTCATAACCCAATGCCTCAATATTTTTCTGTCCTGCATACGACTGCAACATCGAGCCATAATTGAACCAGTTATGCAATGTAATAATGCCAACCCTTTTCTTCTCCATCATGTCCACTCCTGCTAAAATATGAGATGAGCATTTTATCAGACATGATATGTCTGATGTATATTTAACATTTCAGTCCAAGCCAGCCAGTGCTCCGTCATGCAGGAAGCAATCTTGGCCGTGTCTTCTGCTCCGATATTGAAAAGAACGTCCAAAACCGAAAGATATGGAACAAATTGTCCAGTACTATTATTATATTGTCTATAAGGTATAGGAACCGCATCCTGGAAATACACTGGAATATCACGCAACGGGAAAACACCATCTTCATTCATATAGGGAAACGAACCGTGTGCTTGATAAAAGCTGTCCGCATGAACTTCATGCAAAAGATTCTTCACAAGTTCTGAGCGCGCTCCTATAGCGTGAAGTTCAGAACTCCGTATAAATTCAGTTTTAGCTCCTATAAGAGAACTTATGCATTCTATCAACTCCATATTTTGTTTTGCTAAATTTTCTTTAGGCTGCACTATCAATGGCTCTATTTTGTCTTTATATGCTGAGAAATATGGCGTTTTGTGATAGTTTAATTCTATACTTTTCCACAACTTGGTACGCCACGGCAAGTCCTCCCGGATTTCGACCTCATTTATTTTCTGCTGATATACGCCCTTTTTCTTGACTGGAACTGTAATGTCAGTAACATTTTGTTTTCCAAAAAGCAATCTGTTTCTTTGATGGTAGCTTTTTCGAACAAACTGAAAATCATCACAAAAGACGAATAAATCCACTTTCATTATCAGTTCAAAATATCCAAGCCAAGGAAGAAAAGTCGGCTGCATCATCGCTACTTTCACTTTATCTCACTCCACAAGTTCCCACGAAAGAGGTGTTCCAAAGGCAATGTCAACTTTCGCCGTCTTGCCCAACACCTGGGGCAGGTATTTGGGTGGCAAGCCATCATATGGACGTATGCTACGAACGTTCTCATTAGTAAGTATCGTCCCTGCCGGAATATCCTGCACTGCAAAAAGGCTACGGCGGCACTTGTACTCCTCTGCCTCTGCTTCAGTTGGCCCATACTGGACTTTTCCCCGCATCAATGCCGCTTTTTGCACCGCATCTACCATAGCCTTAAACTCTGCAGGCTCCATCGAAAAGGCTGAATCCTGGCTTTTTTCCTGCCTTGAAAGGCAAAAATGCTTTTCAATTACACATGCTCCCTGGGCAACAGCCATCACATCCGCTATATATCCCATGCTATGGTCAGAAAGCCCCAAAGGTACACCAAAAGCCTGCATATCGGTTAAAGTAGCAAGATTTAGATTTTCTGGATTAGTAGGGTACTCACTGCAACATTTCAATAAAACGACATCGTCATTGCCCACTCGATGGCAAGCCTTCAATGCATCTTGAATTTCTTCCTTTGTCCCCATTCCACAACTTATAATCATGGTCTTGCCGAGTCTTGCTGCATATTCAATCAAAGGAATATCCACTAGCTCAAAAGACGCAACCTTATAAGCTTCGCAGTTCATTCCAGACAAAAAATCAACTGCCGTAGAGTCAAAAGGTGTACTCAAAAAGTCCAAGCCAAGCTTCTCACAGTATTCCTTAATCCTAGGCTGCCATTCCCAAGGAGTGAAAGCCTCCATATAAAGGTCATGAAGATTATAACCATCCCACAATCCTCCATGGATTTGAAAACAAGGAGCATCACAATCAATAGTAATAGTATCCGCTGTATATGTTTGTATTTTGAGGCAATCTGCACCAGCCTCTTTTGCCGCTTCTACAATCGCCATCGCTCTTTCTAATTTTCCAGCATGGTTGGCACTCATCTCTGCTATGATGTAGATACCACCCCTATTTATCTTTTCATGTAGTTGAAACATACTCGCCTCATTCCTTTTGCTGCATTAATTGAAATTTCAATTCCGCCAGCTTCCAGTCTGATGGATTATCTATATCTTGCACCTCAAGTTCCGGCAAAATATAAGGTGCGATGCGATCATCTCTGAATTCCATTTCGTCAGACAGCCTGTAAAAAGCAAATTGCCCTGCATCATGATAGACCGGCTCCAAATCTTGACTGCGAGTTGTATAAAATTCAGGGTAAGCGTAAACAAGATATCCATCACGAATGACGTTACTTCGCTGAGGGGGAAATGAATACTCTGCTACCGCCAATACCTGCTCAATATCTCCACTTAATATTTTGTGTGCCTGCCTTAGTTTCTCTCCACTCACAAAAGGGGCAGTAGCATACAAGCAACACATCTCTTGAAAAAATCTCCCCCGAGCTCTATATGCATCAAGCACCTCACGCAAAACATCATCCACCGTACTACAATCGTCAGATGTGTCATCACTACGAAAAAAAGGAACCTGTGCTCCAAAGGACTGCGATATATCAGCTATCTCAGTGTCATCAGTAGAAACGATAACCTCTTCAAAAAGATTACTTTCTAAAGCTGCAATGATACTATAAGCTATAATAGGCTTACCACAAAAACTTCTAATATTTTTTCTTGGTATACGCTTACTCCCTCCACGAGCGGGAATAATTGCAATAGCGCTCAAATGTTATACACCTCCGCTTGGAACTGCTATTCATTGTATTTCTTTTCCATAAGGAACCAAGTATTATCCCCCAAAGGAAAATTAACATCACGATGGTAGAAAAATCCATAATCAATTGATCGCAAATCTGGAAAAATATCTAGCATTTCTCCCGCAAAATCACGTTTGAACAGGCGATGCTCATATCCTCTGTATGCCACCTCTACGGGCGTAGGGTTATAATACTCCGACACCAGAACATAACGTTTGCTGTTCTTATAAAGTTTTTCATACACAATTGGAAGTTTGTCTGGATTTATATGAATCATGACCCCATTAGTAAATGTCAAATCATATTTCTTATCTTCATTAAAATCATATATTGATTCATTATAAATTGTAACTCCAGGGATATTTCTGGCTATAGAAGCTGCTTTTTTATTTATCTCCACACCATACAATTGGGCATCTGGTAAAAGTATATTCAACGTGTGGAAATTCATACCAACATTGCATCCTAATTCCAATACAGAATCGATACCCTCCCGATTTTTCAGAATATTAGCCCAGAGTAACATTCGCCTTGCTACAATACCTTTATAATTATTTCTATCAACATATTCATTGCCAAATTCTCCCGCCCAAAACTCCTCTTGTTCTGTTAAATATGACATATGCTTATCCCCTTTATTTCAACACTTCCAGTAATCTCTTCACTATCATCTCCTGCTCCTCGTCAGTTAAACCGTAATACAATGGCAACGTGACTGCCTCCTTGTAATACTCTAAAGCAGCAGGATATTCTTCAACACAATATCCTTGTTTTTTATAATACGGCTGCGTATGCACAGGAATATAATGAAGATTGAGCGTAATGCCTCGCTCACGCATTTCCTTAAATATCTGTTGCCTGCTTTTCTTGACCTTGCTGAAATCAACTCTAACCACATATATATGCCAAGAAGGCTCTGCCCCTTCCAGCACATACGGCGTACGCACAGGCAAGTCAGCCAGCAAGCTTTCATACCGTGCCGCCAGTTCCCGCCTTCTGGCTACAAACTCATCCACACGCTTCATCTGGCTGTAACCCAGGGCCGCCTGTATGTCCGTCATGCGATAATTGAATCCTAATTCCAGTTGCTGATAGTACCAAGGCCCATCCGCTTCATGAGTCATCAAATCAGGATTTCTTGTAATGCCATGGCTTCTAAACAGCAGCAATCTCTGATAAAGACCTTCATTATTGGTCAAAACCATGCCGCCTTCGCCAGTGGTCACTATTTTCACCGGATGGAAACTGAATACCGCCATATCGGAAAATTCACAGCATCCTACTTTTTTTCCGAGATAATCAGCTCCCATGGCATGACAAGCATCTTCCATTACCATGAAGCCGTATTCCTGCGCCAGCTCATGAATGCGCTTCATATCGCAGGACTGCCCCGCCAAATGCACAGGTACCACCATTTGGGGCCTCCGCTTGGCACTGCGCAACTTTTCCTCCAACACTTCCACACTCATGTTATAAGTGTTGGCATCAATATCCACAAAATCAACATCCGCCCCACAGTAACGAGCACAGTTGGCAGAAGCCACAAAGGTAATAGGGCTTGTCCAAAGCACATCCCCCTTGCCAAGGCCAGCAGCCAGACAAGCTATATGCAGTGCCGCCGTACCATTGGAAACTGCCACGGCATACTTAGCACCGCAATACTCTGCCACACGCTTTTCAAAACGCTCTATCGTAGGGCCCTGGGTGAGGAAGTCTGAACGAAGAACCTTTACGACCTCTTGTATATCATCCTCGCTTATACTCTGTTTGCCATAGTAAATCATCAGGGATTCATCTCCCTCAATTCTTCTACCGTAAGGAAATGTGGATTGTTGCCAGAATTATAGTCAAAGCCGTCTGGTACAGGATGACCTTTTTCACCTAATGCATCCATCTCGTAATCTACATTTGAAAACTTGACCGAAGGTTTTATAACAAAATGGTCATCGAACTCCAAGGTATCATAATAGGTATCAGCCGGACACATCACTTCATGGAGTTTCTCCCCCGGCCTGATACCAATAATTTTGGTGGGTAACTCTGGCGCAATGGCTTTGGCCAAGTCCATAATACGCATAGATGGAAGCTTGGGAATAAAAATCTCTCCACCATGCATACGCTGGAAGCTCTTGAACACGAACTCAACAGCATCTTCAAGCTTCAACCAAAACCGTGTCATGCGTTCATCTGTTATAGGCAGTGAATCTACCCCCTCCTCTCTCAGCTTCTTGAAGAATGGAACAACCGATCCTCTGGAACCGACAACATTACCGTAGCGCACTACCGAAAAGCGAGTTACCCTATCACCTACTAAATTATTAGCTGCTGTAAACAGCTTATCCGAACAAAGTTTTGTCGCTCCGTATAAATTGACAGGGTTTGCCGCCTTATCGGTAGATAAGGCTATCACTTTTTCCACGCCACATTCTATTGCAGCACTTATCACATTTTGTGCTCCATGTATATTAGTCTTGATGCATTCCATAGGATTATACTCTGCTGCCGGAACCTGTTTGATAGCTGCTGCATGTACTACATAATCCACCTGATACATCGCACGCTTTAGGCGATCTTTATCTCTCACATCCCCTAAAAAATAACGCATGCACGGATTATTGAATCTCTGCTGCATCTCAAACTGTTTCAATTCATCACGCGAATAAACAATCAACCGATTTGGATTATATCTGCCAAGCAAAATTTCTATGAATTTCTTGCCGAAGGATCCCGTACCGCCCGTAACCAGAATTGTCTTGTCGTTGAACAAAATCATTCGCCTCCTGCTATGCAATATTCGTAACTTCCATGTCCTGTATCATAATTGGTTTTCCAGTTTTACTGTATAGCTCCACTACAGAACTGGTGTCCCCATAATAGGCATCGCTCCATGCAATGGCACGTTCTAGCTCAGGTGTGTCATCATAAATTCCCCAGCCTTCCTTCAAGTAAGCATCACGCAATTCACGATAAACAGATGCTACCTGAGGAATCATCGAATCCAGCGTTGCTTCCATAAGCGGATGAGGACGCCACCAAAACGCCAAATCTTTCCTGCTTCTGAAATATAAGAGCACCGAATACAGCTTTTCGATTATCCTATTCGAATATATCAAATGTGCTTGCAGACTGGTATTGTAAAGAATGATTTTACGTCCAGCTACAAGACGCTCCCAAGCCTCAGGCAAGGGATAATCCTCTTTCCTTGATGCGATAACCTTGTCATATTTAGGCGAACCAAGAGCGAGGATCTTTCCCTCAGGAAGCTCTCCTCCTGAATAGTACTCCTCGTAAATCGCTTTAATTTTCTCATTTTCTACAATGACATAATCCGCGTTATTTACGCCCGGTTCTTGAATGAAATTCGGTTTTAATTCCTTTCCTGTAACAAAATAAGGAATATACACCAACTTATCCGCACACTTTTTTAGATTACTGCTGTAGAATTCCTCGCTGGGGCTCGTTACCCTGTTGCAATCATCATAAGGGTAATGAAAGAAAATTACATCAGGATGCATGGTCTTCAAATCCACTTCCTGCCAATCCAAAGTAGGCACATCCTTAGGGAACAAATCCCTCTCGCAGTGCCACTCTTTGGCTGTCCCATCCGGATTCCTGTCGCAGTAAGGAATAGGAATCACATAGGCCAGACAATTATCCTTATCCTCATAAGCAGCCCGCCATACACTCTCCAGGCTGTCCCACATGCTGGCTTTATACGGCAGGAACACCATCTCTTTTTTGAAATGTTTCTCCTTGTCGGTCTCAGCCATAATATGCTCCAAGAGTTCCTTGCACAGTCCCACAATCTCTCCGGCATCTTTTCCGGCTTTCCCAGAGAGTATCTGCTTGATAGCCATAATAAGGGTATCGTAGGCTTCCCCATATCTGACATCATAATTGCTCTTGGTCAGCCCCATCTGGCATAAGTCTCTGACCTCGGTCAGGCGATGCAGGATAGGATGCAGTTTCTGTGGGTGTTCGTTCTCGGCCATGTTCAGGGACACATATATGGATTTAAGACTGGATAAGAGTCTGCTCTTTATAGCCATTACCTTCACCCTCTTAGATAGTAATCTATTCCTGATGTTCATATGGATCATGAAAGAAGATTATTGCCGCAATTCAATCCAATTTTCTGTTTCTATAGTCTAAATTTTCGACATTAATCGATTTTTCCCTTCTTTTTTCGACTTACTTTCAGGCATCACAAAAGCGGCTATCCGCTCTTGCCCTGTGGGCACGGCGGATAGCCGCTGGAATAGCTTATGGACTTAGGAACGCATAAACAGGTTAATCATGAAAGCGATGCTGACGAGCCACATGATGGGGCTGACTTCCCTTGCCTTGCCGGACAGGGATTTCATGAACGCGTAGCTGATGAAACCGAAAGCGAAGCCGTTGGCGATGGACGAGGTCATTGGCATCATGATGATGGTCAGGAAGGCAGGCAGGCCGTCGGTGAAGTCGGCGAAATTCACCTTGCCAACTTCAGACATCATCAGGGCGCCGACGAGGATCAGCGGCGGTGCCGTGGCAAAGCCTGGCACGAGGCCAATCAGCGGTGCAAACAGCAGGGACACGAGGAAGAGTACGGCAACGGTCACAGCCGTGAGGCCGGTCTTGCCGCCCGCTGCGATACCGGCAGCGCTTTCGATATAGGACGTAACCGTGGAAGTACCGAAGACTGCGGAGAAGATCGTACCCACAGCATCGGTATTCAGGGCTTTGTCGAGATTCTCGATCTCGCCGTTCTTCTTGACGAGATTGGCCTTAGCCGTGAGACCAATCAAGGTACCCATGTTATCGAAGAGTTCGACGACCGTGAAGGTGAAGATGATGGACAGGATACCGTAGTTCCAGGCACCCATGATATCCAGCTTGCCGAAGGTTTCACCCATATGCGGCAGGCTCGTGCTGACCACATCGGAGAACGCATGCGGAACCGGGGAATAGCCCAGCACCATGGAAAGGACCGTCGTAGCGATGATACCGATCAGGATGGAGCCCTGCACGTCACGGGCCATCAGTACACCAGTGAGCACGAGGCCGAACAGGGACATCGCCGTTTCCGGCTTAGTCACATGGCCAAGCGTGATGAAGGTAGCGGGATCGCTGACGATCAGGCCGGTGCCTTTAAGACCGATAAACGCGATGAATAAGCCGATACCCACGCCGATAGCCACGCGCAGATTCTGCGGCACGGCGTTGATGATGGCCTGACGCACATGGCTGATGGTCAGGATCAAAAACAGCAAACCAGAGAAGAATACTGCGCCCAGCGCTACCGTCCAGTGGAGTCCTAACACACCGCAGACGTAGTAAGCGAAGAACGCATTGAGCCCCATGCCCGGTGCCAAAGCCACCGGGTAATTGGCGAACACGCCCATCATCATCGTGGACAGCGCCGCAATCCAGATGGTGGATGCAATGGCAGCCTCTTTAGGCACGCCGGCATCGGCGAGGATGTTCGGGTTGACGAACATGATATACGCCAAGGCGATAAAGGTGGTGAAACCAGCGATAATCTCCGTGCGTACCGTGGTTCCCTTTTCCGAGAGCTTAAAGAACCGCTCCAGGAAAGACTGACTTGCTTGAACTTGCATAAAAAATAATAGCCTCCTCTTTCTTAGCAGGCGGACTCATAAGTCACCGCAAGAAAAAGGAAGCTTCAACTGTCAATGCTTCGTTTTCCTTGTAGACTGTGACAATTTACGGTTGCCTGTAGAAACGCCCATACCATATTCATGGGCTTATACAAGAAATTAACGATAACAGAATAGCAAAAAACAGGACATATGTCAATTTATTAGAAAATTTATCCTTTTCACATTGCCGCCACTTTGGCAAAGGCGATTTCTGCCGCTGCAATGGTGCGCTCGATATCTTCGTCCGTATGGGCGCCGCTCATGAAGAGGGTTTCGAACTGGGACGGGGCCAAGTAGATGCCCTGTTCGAGCATGGCCTTGAACCAGACTTTGAATTTCTCCTGGTCGGCGTTGCAGGAGTCCTCGTAGTTCAGCACATCCTTGTCGCTGAAGAAGATGCCGAACATGGAACCGGCCTGATGGGCCTGGATGGTAACGCCGGCTTCTTTGGCTTTTTCCAGCCAGCCCAGCAGCAGTTTCTTCGTCTTTAAGGTCAGCTCACGGCTGTAGTCAGCCTTGCCTTCTTCGGGTTCGGCGGTGATGATCTGCAGGGTTGCGAGGCCTGCGGTCATGGCCAACGGGTTGCCCGAGAGGGTGCCAGCCTGATAGACCGGGCCGGACGGGGAAACTTTGGCCATGATATCCTTGCGGCCGCCATAGGCTGCCACGGGCAGGCCGCCGCCGATGATCTTGCCAAGGCAGGTCAGATCCGGCGTGATGCCATAAGCCGCCTGCGCACCGCCTAAGGAAGCCCGGAAGCCGCACATGACTTCATCAAAGATCAGCAATGCGCCATGTTTTTCAGTGAGTTCACGGAGCTTATGCAGATAACCCTGCTGAGGCAGGACGAGGCCCATATTGCCGGCCACCGGCTCGACAATGACAGCGGCTACCTGGTCGCCCACTTCTTCCATTACTTTCGTAATGGCGTCCACATCATTGTAAGGCACGGAAATGGTATCCTGTGCCGTGCCCTTGGTCACGCCCGGCGAACTCGGCACGCCGAAGGTGGCCATGCCGGAACCGGCGTTTACGAGCAGGCTGTCGCTATGGCCGTGGTAGCAGCCAATGAATTTCACGATCTTTTCCCGCCCCGTATAGCCGCGTGCCAGACGCAAAGCGCTCATGGTGGCTTCGGTGCCGGAGTTGACCATGCGGATGGTTTCGATAGACGGATAAACCTCCATCACGAGTTTGGCCAGTTCCGACTCAATGCAGGTCGGTGCGCCATAGCTCGTGCCACGGGTTGCGGCTTCCTGCAAAGCCTTGACGACTTTGGGATGGGCATGGCCCACAACCATCGGGCCCCAGGAGCCTACATAGTCGATGTATTCATTGCCGTCGATATCGTAAATCTTATCCCCTAAAGCATGGTCGATGAACGGCGGATTGCAGTCCACGCTCTTGTAGGAACGCACGGGGCTGTTGACGCCGCCGGGCATAAGTTCCTTGGCTTCAGCAAAAGCAGCAGCGGATTTTTCCAGGTTCAGCATCAGTTTTCCTCCTTCAGCCAGCGAGCCACATCCATAGCATGATAGGTGATGATGATATCAGCACCGGCGCGTTTCATGGAAAGCAGAGTTTCCATAACGATGCGCTTTTCATCAATCCAACCGTTCTTGGCGGCAGCCTTGACCATGGCATATTCACCGCTGACATTGTAAACAGCCACCGGATGATGGATATGGTCACGCACCTGACGGACTACATCGAGGTAAGCCAGAGCCGGCTTCACCATGATGATGTCAGCGCCTTCGGCAATATCGAGGTCTACTTCCTTGATGGCTTCATGGGCATTGGCCGGGTCCATCTGATACTGGCGGCGGTCACCGAAAGCCGGTGCGCTATCAGCCGCATCACGGAAGGGACCATAATAGCCCGAAGCGTATTTGACCGCATAGCTCATGATGGATACATTCTGGAAGCCATTTTCGTCCAAAGCCTCACGGATGGCAGCCACACGGCCATCCATCATATCGGAAGGCGCGATGATGTCTACACCACACTGGGCCTGGGATACGGCCACCTTCTGCAGGAGCTTCAGCGTCGCATCGTTATCCACATAATGACCTTCGAGATGTCCGCAATGACCGTGGTCGGTGTATTCGCACATGCAGACATCGCCCACGATCATAAGTTCCGGAATCTCGGCCTTAATAGCCTTGATGGCCCGCTGCACGGGGCTCGTCATATCCCAGGCGCTGCTGCCGTCGGCATCCTTGTATTCGGGAATGCCAAATACTTCTACGGAAGGGATACCCAGTTCCCAGCACTTTTTGGCGGTCTTGACGGCTTCATCCACCGACAGATGGAAACATCCCGGCATGGAAGGGATTTCCTCGCGGACTTTTTCGCCCGGCACCACAAACAGAGGATAGACAAAATCCTTTACCGACAGGCTGGTCTCGCGCACCATGGCACGCATAGCGGGGCTGATGCGCATACGGCGCGGACGGAGTTTCTGTTCATACATGACTAACATCTCCTATTATTTGCAAATGGCTTCTACCAAGCCATCAATGGTATATTCTTCTGCTACGATGTCCGGCTCAATGCCCAAAGATTTAGCCGTATCGGCAGTGATGGGGCCGATGCAGGCGGTCTTGACATCCTTCAAGAGGTCTGCCGAACCGATGATTTCCACGAGATTCTTGACCGTGGAAGAACTCGTGAAGGTCACCATATCAAACTGGCCGTCTTTGATTTCAGCAGCCAGCGCTTCGCCGTCCACCTGACCGCAGACCGTGCGGTAAGCGGCGGCGACTTCGACTTCGGCGCCCATTTCCCGTAAAGTTTCCGGCAGGATTTCCCGAGCTTCTTCAGCACGGGGAATCAGGATTTTCGCATGGGGCGGCAGTTTGCCCTTCAGGGCTTCCAGCACACCTTCTGCCCGGTATTCAGCCGGAACTACATCGGCGTTCAAGCCGTATTGATGGAGTTTCTCTGCCGTAGCCGAACCGATTGCGGCAATCTTAGCATAGCCCAGAGCACGGGCATCCTTGCCGGCCTTGAACAGGCGGGCAAAAAAACGGCCTACGCCATTGGCGCTCGTGAAGATCAGCCAGTGATAATCCTGCAGATGGTCAATGGACTTATCGAGCGCCGCATAGTTGTCAGCCGGATCAGCCATAGAAATTGCCGGCGCTTCGAATACCTCTGCTCCGAGGTTCTCCAATTTCGCCGTAAGCTTGGATGCCTGACTGCGTGCTCTGGTTACGAGAATCCGCTTGCCAAACAGAGGTCGTTGGGAGAGATTATCGAACCACTGCAGGCTGTCGCGCAGCTTGACCACTTCACCTACGATAAAGATGGCCGGCGGCTTGATGCCGTTCTTGGCCACATCTTCGGCGGCCTTGCCCACGGTGGTCACAAGCGTGCGCTGTTCCGGTTTCGTGCCCCAGCGGATTACAGCGGCCGGAGTATCGGCACTGCGGCCGTTTTCAATCAATTTGCTCGTGATATGCGGCAGGTTGGCTACGCCCATCAGGAATACCAGCGTATCCACGCCCGTGGCCAGATGTTCCCAGCGCATGTTACTCTTGCCCTTGGTGGGATCTTCATGACCTGTCACCACAGCAAAGGATGTGGCCACCGCCCGATGGGTTACAGGAATGCCCGCATAAGCCGGCACGGAAATGGCCGAAGTGATGCCTGGCACGATTTCGAAGGGCAGGTTGTTTTCCCGCAGCAGCAGGCCTTCCTCGCCGCCCCGGCCAAAGACGAAGGGATCGCCGCCCTTGAGGCGTACGACGCATTTGCCTTCTTTTGCCTTGTCCACCAACAGCTGATTGATGTCTTCCTGTTTCATCGTGTGATTGCTGGAGGCCTTGCCCACATAGATGTATTCGGCATCGTCCGGGGCCCAGCGCAGGATGCGGTCATCAGCCAGACGGTCATAGACGACAACGTCTGCCATCTTGAGGCAATCCACTGCCTTCATGCTGATAAGCCGGTAATCTCCGGGGCCTGCACCTACTAAATAAACCATTCCTGCCATTCTTTATGTCATCCCTTTTCTTTATTAATAGAGTTACCGCAAAAACGACACCTCATCCACCGCTTCGCGGTCCCCCTTCCCCTCAAGGGGAAGGCTTTAATTGGCTGCCTCTTGTAGCAGTCCGAGTTCTTGCAAAATTGATTTTCCGCCGGCGGCGAGGAGTTTTTCGGCCAGTGTTACGCCGAGTTTTTCCGCGTCTTCGACCTTGCCGCTGATTTTGTCACGGTAGAGGCGCTGGCCGTCAAGTGAAGCAATCACGGCTTCTACCTGAATCTCTTCTTTTTCGGCGGGTACAGCATAGACGCCGACGGGGACCTGACAGCCACCTTCTACGCGCCCCAGGAAGGCGCGCTCGGCCTTGGCACAGTGTACTGTGGCTTCGTCATTGAGGAAGGCAAGCATTTCCCGCATTTCTGCATCATCCTCACGGGTTTCGATTGCCAAGGCGCCCTGCCCCACAGCAGGCAGTACCATTTCTTGCGGCAGCACCTCGGTAATGCGCTCGCCGAAGCCCAGACGTTTGAGGCCGGCTACGGCGAGGATGATGGCATCGAAGTTCTCGCTTTCGAGCTTGGCCAGTCTTGTATTCACATTGCCCCGCAGGTCGCAGATATTGAGGTCCGGGCGGGCATGCAAAAGCTGTGCCTTGCGGCGCAGGCTGGAAGTACCTACTTTTGCGCCACAAGGCAACGCGTCAAATGTCTTGAATTTGGGACTGACCACGGCATCACCAGGGTCGAAACGCTTGGTGATAGCGGCGAGGCATAAGCCTGCGGGCAACTCCGTGGGCATATCCTTGAGGCTGTGCACCGCCAAATCGATGCCGCCGTCCAGCATGTCCATTTCGAGCTCTTTGGTAAAGAGCCCCTTGCCGCCAATCTTGGCCAGGGGGGCATCGAGAATCTTATCCCCCTTGGTGGTCATCAGTTTCAGTTCTACGGTAAGTCCCGGATATTCTTCCTCCAAACGGCCTTTTACGTATTCTGCCTGCCATAACGCCAGCTTACTGCTGCGCGTACCGATAACAATCGTGTTCTTCACTGTTTGCCGTCTCTCCTATCGTATCCAGTTTAAAAAGCGCCCGCATGGCTTCGATGTAAAATTCTTCTTGTTCCGTGCCTGCGGCGGAATTGAGTTTCATCATGGGCATGCGCAGGATCTTGCGCACGATCATGCGGCTCATATGCTCCACCTGCCGCCACTGCTCTTCATTAAGGTCCGGCAGTTTGGAGCTGGCCCGCTTGACCTCCCGGGCGCGGATGCGCTCACAGCGGTCGGAGAGCCTGGCCATCAACGGACGGAAGGACAGATACTGGAAGCGCTCCATGATGGAATCCACTTCCTCCTGCACGATCTTTTCGGCCTGCTTGGCTTCGTGGCGGCGCTCTTCGATATGCTCGTCCACCACTTCTTCCAATGCGTCGATATTATAAAGGGTTACGCCCTTGATTTCTCCGACTTCCGGATCCACGTCACGGGGCACGGCAATATCAATCAGGAAGAGCTGCCGGCTCTTGCGCTTGGTCATCAGCTGGCGGGTTTCCCATGGCTTGATCACATAGTGGGGCGCACCTGTGGAAGTCACGATCACATCCACATCCACGGCCCGCTTCATAGCCTCCTCAAAAGGCACGGCTTCACCATTGAACTGCGCGGCCAAAAGCTCCGCCCGCTCGATATGGCGGTTGGTCACATAGATTTTCTTCACGCCATGGGATATGAGATGCTGGGCCGTAAGTTCAGCCATCTTCCCGGCGCCGAAAATCAGCGCACTGGCCTCATGAAGTTCACCCAAGGCCTCACGTGCCAGTTCTACGGCCGCATAGCTCACGGATACGGAGTTGAACTGGATGCGGGTTTCTGTGCGCACCCGCTTGCCCGTGGCAATGGCCCGATGGAACAGGGTGTTGAGCACCGTGCTCGTCGTGCCCGCCTCCCGGCTCATGGCATAGGCTTCCTTGACCTGCGAAAGGATCTGTCCTTCGCCCAATACCAGCGAGTCAAGGCTCGATGCCACCCGAAACAGGTGGTCGATGCATTCTTCATCGGCATAGTGATAGAGATATTCGTCAATATTTTCCTCATTGCCCGTGAGGTCGAAGAGGAACTGCTTCAAGGTGGCTAAATCCCGATCTGCCTTCTCCACCACAGCATACATCTCGCTGCGGTTGCAGGTGGATAATACCACCGCTTCCAGAATCCCTTCATACTCCCCTAAATTGGCCAAACCGCTTTTTACAGCCGCTTTGGGAATGGAAAAACGCTCACGCACATCAACGGGCGCCGTCTTGTGGTTGAGCCCCAGCATCAATAATTCCATTTCTTACCTCTTCCTCCGCCTGGTCTAACTGACCAGCTCTCACTAAATCAATCACACGCTGCGTCAGCGCCTGCCGCCAAAGCCGTTCATGCTCCCGGCTGCCCCCCGGCCTCCCCTTTACTTCCTGACGCAATACTGCTAACCGTTCCAAAAAATCTCCGAATTCTTCCGGGTATTCCAGCTCCAGCCGCTCACGCAGGAGCTTGGCAAAGGCAGGGCTCACGCCGCCGGTGGATATGGTCAGCAGCATATCGCCCCGCGCCACTTTCGAAGGCACAGAAAAATCCGTCCGTTCCGGTGCCGTGGCAGCATTGACCAATGCGCCGATTTCCTTAGCCTCGGCAATGGCGGTAAGATTCGCAATCTTATCGTTGGCCGTACAGAACACCAATAGCGGCTGCAGATGCAGCAGCATGCCCGGGTGATAATCGCTCTTCTGCCAGTTCAATTGGCCGCTCAGGGCCAGCTTCTGCAAGCCCTCTGACAGCTGGGGTGCAATGATGGTAACCTTCGCTCCGGCCGCCAGCAGATCCTTGACCTTGCGCCCGGCCACCTGACCGCCGCCAATGACCACACAAACTTTATCAGTCAAATCGAGATTCAGCGGATACAGCACCGTAATCACCTTCCAAATTTATTTCGTGAATACCTCTCAATTACGAATCGGATTCATATTTTTCTACTATTCCTATTATACCTTATACAGACACGAAAAAAAAGCAGAAATCCATAAAAAACGGACTTCTGCCTAAGGATATTTTCCACCCTTATTCCAAGGAAATGATCTTGTTCTTCAACACATAGACCAAGGCCTGGGTACGGTCCTCCACCTTGAGTTTCCGCAGGACTCTGGTCATATGATTCTTGACGGTCTTTTCGCTGAGTCCCAGGGCCTTGGCAATATCCTGATTGGAAAAGCCCTTGGCCACGCATTCCAGCACATCCATCTCCCGAGAGGTCAGACGCTCGCCCCGGCTCTCGTCGAGGATTTCCCTGGCCCGGTTCTCCACATCATCAGTAACCGTGGCACTGCCGAAGAGACGTTCTGCCAGCTCCGGATAAACGAAGGCATCGCCGCCATTAACCACATGGATGGCCTTGATGAGCACCGCTGGTTCCACATCTTTCAGCAGATAGCCCAGCGCACCGTTTTTCAGCATTTCCAGCACGTAATTGTCGCTGTCGTGAATGGTCAGGGCAATGATGCGGGTTTCGCATTCCGCTTGTTTGAGCTGCTTGACTACGTCCAGGCCGCTCATCCCCGGCATATTGATGTCCAGCAGCAGCACATCCGGCTGCAACATCAGGGTACGGGCCACCGCTTCCTGGCCATCCTCAGCCTCGCCGATAACCTCAAAACCGTCCTCGAAATTCAGGACACGCTTGATGCCCTGTCGCAGCAACGCGTGGTCGTCTGCTATCAAAATCTTAATGGCCATAATCTATTCCCCTTTACAAGTCTTCATAACTGATATGCATGCACATTATAACATAATTATATCACAACACATGGGCCTTTAGGAATATCATGACTTCGGATTCCGTATGATTATGCTGGGTATTTCGGAACAACATGCGGAAAAAGGGCAGGTCTCCCAGCAAAGGCACCTTGCTCATGGTGCGGGATTCCTCGCTGCTGATCAGGCCGCCAATCACCATGGTCTCCCCGTCCCGCAGCCGCACGATGGTATCGGCACTGCGCCGGTTGAACCGATAGGCCTTCAGATCCGTCACAAATTCCGGCGTGCTGACCTCCGTATGTACTTCCGTTGTAATCTGGCCGTCGCTGTTGACCCGCGGCGTGCAGCGCAGGATGATTCCCGCCTGCCGATAAGTCACCGTATTGGTCGTACTGTTTTCGGCTACCGTCTGGGTTGGCACCGGCACATCGCCACCGATATTGATGATGGCTTCATGTCCCTGAATGGTGGTGATATTGGGTCTGGCCAGGATTTTCGCCTTGCCATCTGTCACCAGGGCATTGAGCTTCGCACCAAAGTAGAATTCAAAGGGATAGCCCTCCGGCCCTCTGCCGAAACGGATAATGCCGGGGATATTATCCCCTTTGCCGTTATAACGGCGCTTGGTTTCCACCTCTACCCGCTCATTGCTCTTGCCGGCATTGCGATAGGTTTTGCTATGCTCTGGATACTGGGGCAGCTTTGACCATTCCCATTCAATGCCCAGATTCTTCGCCGCATTGCGGGAAATAGCTACGACTTCCGCCTCAATGCTGACCTGCTTAGCAGGGATATCCACCTGCTGCATGGCCTGCTGTACCTTCTGGGCCTCTGCATCCGTACCGTAAAAAAGCACCGCACCAGCGGATTCATCCACCATGACACGGGAAACTGGATTTTTCTGTTCCGCAGTCACTTTTGACTTACCTGTACTACTCTTTAGTTTCGTCGTTTGGGACTTTTCTCCTCCTGCAAAAAGAGATAAATTTGCCACTTTTGCTAAATCCTCCGGCCGGGCATACTGCGCTTTGTACATATGTACCCGCCGCAGGGTATTGCTTTGGGCTGGTGTCGTCACCACATAGACACCCGCATATTTTTCCAACAATAGTCCCTTGGATGCTGCCAAGAGTTCCAGAATCTTCTCCGGTTCCTCTTTCACATTGACCGTGACTGTGCCGCCGATATTATCTGCCAACAGCAGATTGAAGCCGCCCATGCGGGCCACTGACATCAGCACGGCCCCGGTGGCCGCATTTTCCACATGCAGGCGCACCGGCGCTGCCAGCCCATCAGCATGTCCGAACAGAAAAAAACATAATCCCATAACGAAAATCTTTCTGACTGTCTTATGCATCATTTCGCCCCCATCTGCATCATGGCCAGCGGCAAATGACGCACCTGTCCAGCTCTTGCCACCGTCACCGACTCAGCTCCCACATCCGTAACCTGCCAGCCGTCCACCATCTCACCACAGCCAGCTGTCACCGTACTGTTTCCCGTCCGCAAAAGCGCCAGCCGCCCGCCGGCACCTTCCACAATACCACAGAGAATAATATTGGCCTGCCTTACTTTGGGCACGGGCACGTTCTGCTTCTTTGCCACCGGCGTGACGGCAGCTCGTTCTGTTGCCGTTGCCGGCAGCGGCTTCTGCTCCTCCCTGCCGGCCTCGGCAATCTCCCCCTCCCGTTCATGGAGCAGGGAAAAGGGATTGCGCAGTTCCTGTGACGCATTGGCCTGCTGCAATCCCTTGATTTCCGGCGGCTCCGCTGGCTGCTCCTCCCTGTGCTTGTCAGACTGCAGCACCGGGGCCGGCTCCTCTGCCGCCCCGGCATAATAGGCCCCTGCTCCCCCGGCCAATAATAGAAAAACACTGCCAAAAATCACGGGCTTGCGCCATTTCGCATCCTGTAAATCCATACTTTCGCCTTCTTTGTCCACGACTGATGGAATATGATTTTCTTTATTATACACCTGTTATGGACATTTTTCCACTATTGTATTATTCTTTAACACCAGCCACCTCATCCACTACCTTCCCCTCAAGAGAAAGGCCTGGCATTCTCAATGACGTTTATTATTAATACGTACTAAGCCCCAGGGGCTGGCGATGTTTTTTCGGAGCGTTTGACGACTTGCGTCTCAGCGCAGAAAAAATATTGCCAGCCCCTGGGGCGTCTTAGCAGCACGATATAGATCAGCCTATATTAATTTTTCAGCACCATATCCGCATCGGTCAGGGTGCCGTCTTTTGCTTTCTTGGTAAGTTCCGCCGTTGCCGTAAACAGCACGTCACTGGAACTGTTCAGGGCCGTTTCGCAGGAATCCTGCAGTACGCCGATGATGAAACCGACGCCAACCACCTGCATGGCGATATCATTGCTGATACCGAAGGACGAACAGGCCACGGGAATCAGCAGCAGGGAACCGCCGGCCACGCCGGATGCACCGCAGGCACCAACCGTAGCGATGATGCAGAGCAGCAGGGCCGTGGGCAGGTCAACGTCAATGCCCAGCGTATGAGCACAGGCCAGGGACAGCACCGCAATGGTGATGGCCGCGCCGCTCATATTGATGGTGGCTCCCAGCGGAATGGAAACGGAATACGTATCCTTATGCAGGCCCAGGCGCTCACAGAGCTCCATATTGACCGGAATATTGGCTGCCGAACTTCTCGTGAAGAAGGCATAGAGACCGCTTTCCCGCAAGGTGGTCAGCACTAGCGGATAAGGATTGCGATGAATGTGCATATAGACAATCAACGGGTTCATGATCAAAGCTACTGAGAAGAACGCCCCTAGGAGCACCGCCAGCAGATGGAAGTAACCCATGATGGCCTCGGCGCCATTCGTGCCGATGGCATCTGCCACCAGGCCCATGATGCCGAATGGTGCCAGGCGGATTACCCACTGCACCAGCTTCGTCACAGCCTTGGCAAAATCATTCAAAGCTTCCTTCGTACTGTCCGAAGCGCTGTGCAGAGCCAGCCCCGTCAGCACACCCCAGGCCAGGATGCCGATGTAATTGGCGCTGGCAATGGCATGGATGGGATTATCCACCACATTCAGCACTAGATTGTGCAGGACTTCCAAGATGCCACTGGGCGGCGTGAGCTTAGCATCTGCCAGCTGCAGCTGCAAGGTGGTCGGAAAGGCAAAGGAATACGCTACCGCCACTAAGGATGCAAAGAATGTAGCCAGCACATAAAGCCGGACAATGGGCTTCATGGAGGCGCTGGCATCTGCATTTTTCTGGGCCATGGCGTTCATGACCAGCACGAACACCAATACCGGAGCCACACCTTTCAAAGCCCGGACGAACAAATCACCGAATATGGCCACCAACGGCACCATTCCCGGTGCAGCCAGGGCGATGATGATACCAATTACTAAACCAACTGCGATTAGCTTGATCAGGGCAGTTTCCATATATTTTCTGCCAACTTTTCTAAACATGCTAATCCCCCTCCTTCAAAAAAATTCTTGTATTACGATAAGTGCGTTCACCTATATTATACATGTGTTAGTATATACTATACTTTACACTTTGGCAAGAGAATATGACAAAAATGTTTCTTCACGGCGAACTATTGCCATTAAAACAAGAAAACTGCGTACACATTTCTCGAATATGTACGCATCTGAAGGACAGTATAGGGTTATATTATCACAATATCGCTTCATTTTGTAATTCAATCAGATAACGGCCTACCGCATCCTGCCAACGGGGCAGCAGTTTGAAACCATTCTCTGTAAGTTTTCCCGTATCCATGCGGGAATTCTTCGGCCGCACAGCCTTGGTGGGATAGGCAGATGAGTCAACGGGCGTAACCGTGACCTCACGGCCAGCCTGCCGGAATACCTCGGCAGCCAGCTCAGCCCAGGAACAGAAGCCTTCATTGGTGGCATGATAAACACCATAACGCTCTGTATGTACCATATCCGCCAGCAGTACCGCCAGATCACGGGTATAAGTCGGCGAACCAATCTGATCGCTTACTACGGTGAGTTCCTTGTGGCTCTTGGCCAGATTCAGCATGGTGCGGATAAAGTTCTTGCCATGGATGCCGAACACCCAGGAGATGCGCACGATGAAATACTTCGTCAGCAGTTCCTGCACAGCCTCTTCCCCGGCCAGCTTGGAACGTCCATAGGCGTTTTGTGGCCCCTTGGGTGCATCCACAGCATAAGGCTCCTCCCCATCCCCAGGGAACACATAGTCCGTGCTGATATAGACCATCTTGGCACCGATTTCAGCGCAGGCCTGAGCAACATGGCGCGTGCCTTCCGCATTGATGGCCTGACAGAGTTCCGGTTCCTCCTCCGCCTTATCCACAGCCGTATAAGCAGCACAATGGATCACCACATCCGGCTGATAATCCTTGATATATTTTTCCGTGGCAGCACCATCCGTCAGGGAAAAGTCCTTGCTGGACACGCCCTGCACCTCCACTCCACGGCTTAAGAATTCATTTACACAATCATGGCCTAATTGACCTGTCACCCCTGTGACCAAAACCTTCATTAAAAATTCATCCTCTCCATACATTCCGCTTAGTTCAGCATCTCTCAATGTTTATGTAAATTCTACACAAATGAAAAAATTCCTGCCTTGGCAGGAATTTTCCTAAGATCTCTATATCAATGGTATCTTCAAATGTATAGTTGTCCCTTTGCCCAAGGCACTGCTCATGGTTATTTCAATCCCATGCTGCTCGGCAATCCAGCTGGCAATGGAGAGCCCCAGGCCGGTGCCGCTGACACCCTGAGCCTTGGTACGGGAAGTGTCCACCCGGTAGAAGCGCTCAAAGACCTTCTGCTGATCCTCCGGCGCAATGCCGATGCCGTTATCGGCTAGGTCCACCAGCATGAATTTTCCCTGCTCCTCCTCAACATAACGGGAAGTCACGGTAATCCGCCCGCCTGCCGGGGTGTATTTCTTGCTGTTGTCCAGGAAGATACGGAACATCTGCCGCACGGTCACCAGATCGCCATACATCAGGCCATCATCATTCTGCAGGAGTTCTACGGAATGTTCCTTGGTCACCAGCTGCATTTTCTTCATGACGTCGGCCAACAGTTCGCTTAGCTCGATATTCTCCTTGTGCAGCACCTGACGTTTCTGATCTGCCCGGGCCAAAAACAGCAGTTTTTCAATCAGCTGCTGCATATTCTCCGCTTCTGAGCGGATGGAGGAAATGCCCTCATCCAGCACCTCAGCATCGTCCCGGCCCCAACGGGACAGAAGATCCGAATAGCCCAGAATGACCGTTACCGGCGTGCGCAGTTCATGGGAGGCATCTGACACGAAACGCTGCTGCTGCTTGAAGCCCGCCTCCAGGCGGTTCAGCATATGATTGAAGGTCTCTGCCAATTCCATGAGCTCATCCCGGGCCGGCGGTACCGGCAGGCGGCAATCCATCTTCTCCACCTCGATCTTCCGGGCCGTGACAATCATGTCCCGAATGGGCTGCAAGATACGACGGCTGACAAAGAAACCGCCCAAGAGCGCCAGAAAGAACCCCAAAATGGTCATCAGGAACAGGATTTTCTGCAGGGTTTCCAAAAAATGCTTCTCCGCCGTGATGGTCTTGAAGAAGTGCATCTGATAGATCTGACCGCGGTACTCCACATCCATGCGGGCATGATAGAAGGTGGCATTGCGGAACTGCAGCACCTGCATCTTCTTATTGGCCCAGAAGGGCGGATTCTTGACCTTATGTTCCTCGATTCGCTTCAACGAAGGGAATCGGCTGTCATTTTCGTAGACGATCTGACCGGTCATATCGGTGATACGCAGCACCACCCCGGGCCAGACAATATCATCACGGCCAAAGTCAGAGTCGATGGAACGTCCCTGCTCCAGCACCTCCAGCACGTGATTCATACTCATTTCCAGTTCCACTTCAGCCTGATGGTAGAAGGAAAAGAATACCCCCAGGCCTGTCAGGGTACTGGTCAGGATCAGCACCAGCAGCAGCACTGCCGCATAGAAACAGGTTATTTTCGTAGAAATCTGCGCATAGCGCAGGCGGTCGAACATAAGCCTCGGATGGCGCAGCCAGGCTTTAATCCCGAATAGCATAACCTATGCCCCGCACCGTATGAATGTATTTCTCCTGAAACCGTTCATCGATTTTAGAGCGCAGATAGCGGATATAGACATCCACCACATTGGTATCCCCGTTGTAATCATATCCCCAGACCGCCTGCAGTATCTGCTCGCGGCTCAGCACGTTGCGCTTGTTGCGCAACAGGTATTCCAGCAGGGTGTATTCCTTCTTGGTCAGCTGCACGAACTCGCCCTTTACCCGCACTTCAAAGCGGCTGGGAATCATGATGAGATCCTTGACCGTCAGGCGCTCGTTCTCGTCCACATCGTCGGGGCGTTCCTTGTAGTGGCTGCGCAGGGCGCGGCGGATACGGGCCAGAAGCTCCTGCATGTCAAAGGGCTTCGTGATGTAATCATCGGCCCCCAGATCAAGGCCCGATACCATATCGGATACATCATCACGGGCCGTCAGCATGATGATGGGCACATCGGAAATCTCCCGCACCTTGCGGCAGATTTCCATGCCATCCATCTCCGGCAGCATGACATCCAGCAATACCAGGTCGAAATCTCCCTGCACGATGCGGTCCAGAGCCTTGCGGCCATTATCCTCTGTAGCTGTCTCGTACCCCTCATGTTCCAACTCGATCTGCAAAAAACGGGCAATCCGCCGTTCATCCTCCACGATAAAAATCCTTGGCTTAACCATCCACTTTCCCTCCTGCTTCGTTGCGTATACATACATAATATAACGAAAGGCAAGGTTTGAAAAGCCTTGCCCGTGAATTATAATCAAAAATTAATGTTTGGCCTGCGCCTTGCTGAGGAACTTTTCCTTCTGCACGGCAAAACGCTCATGAGTGCCTACACCGATCTCTTCGGCATCGTCAAAGGCCCGCACCGTAAAGGTCACCTTACGGCCTTCCACAGCCGTGACCTCCGCTTCCGCCCGCACCTTCATGCCCACAGGCGTAGCTGCCTTATGGGCCACATGGAGGCTGATACCCACAGTAGTCCAACCCTCGGGCACGAGGCTTTCGAGAGTTTCCGTGGCGGCCTTTTCCATCAGGCAGGTCATGGCCGGCGTCGCATAGACAGGCAGGGAACCGCTGCCCATGGCGCGGGCGGTTTTCTCCTGGGTGACTTCTTCGGTAACAACATTCTGCAAACCAACTTTTACATCTGTAAGTTCCATAATCGGGTTCCCCTTTCACCTTTGAGACTATCTTTTGCCAGTCCCTAAAAACATTTCCCGGAAGAGCTCGATCAGATGCTCCGCCGAGGAAGATAACGTGCGATTCTTGAGCCAGGCAATCACGGTATGGGTGCTCATCTCCGGCTCCACCAGCTTCTTGTAGATCAGATTGCCATCGGTCAGCAGGGTTTTGGAAGACACCGGCAACAGGGCCATGCCCATGCCCATCTTGGCCAGCAGCAGATCCTGCACGATACTGTCGCTGACACAGACGATCTTCGGCTCAAAGCCCAGCTTGCGGCAGTTGGCGATAAACACCGACTGCCAGCGCAGCGGCACGATGATGGGCTGGTCCCTAAGTTCTGATAGTTCCACCTTCGTGCTGTCAGCCCCGATTTCCTGCTCTTTGTTCATGATAAGCACCAACGGTTCATTGGGCAGCACGATGGACTCATAGACCTTGGAATCCACCTGCGTGCGGGTGATGCCGATCTCAATCACCCTGTTGTCGAGCAGTTCCAGGATACGGGCGCCCTCCGCTTCCCAGATCTGATAGGTCACATTGGGGTAGCGGGAATGGAACTCCGAGATCAGCTCCGGCAGCAAAAGTGCTCCGGAGGTCGTGATCGTGCCCAGCCGGACGGAACCGGCAATACCGGAGCCAATCTCCGTGATTTCCCGCACCGTGCCATCCACCATGCCCAGGATATGCTCGACGCGGGTGTACATCACCCGGCCGGCATCCGTAAGCCGGATACGGCGGCTGCCACGCTCGAAGAGCTGCACACCCAGAGAGCTTTCGAGCCGCTTCATCTGCCGCGATAAGGCAGGCTGGGCAATATCCAGCCTCTGCGCCGCATGACTGATATTTCCTTCCTCAACAATGGCGTAAAACGCCCGCATATCCTTGATATCCATTTCCTGCCTCTTTCTCAATCTATATCCCAAACTTCATAGTTAGTATAACCATTTAGATTCATTATACTTTTTTTGACAATATAGAGCAATGTTTTTTAAAAAAAGTTATAAAACCCCTAACAGTGGCAGCTGGCAGCAGAGATAAAAATCTGCCTTTGGCAGGTTTTTTGCTGTTTGCATGGAATATACACATAGAAGAAATGCCGCTATAAGAGGAGGCTTTCCTATGCATTCCATTCGTACCAGATTCACCCTGCTGACGGTACTATCCATCATCATTGCCCTGAGCATTGCAACGCTGATTGGCGTTTTCTCCATTCGGGAGCTGGGCAAGAGCGATACCGATCAGATGCTGCATCTGAAATGCACCACGGGGGCCATGCATCTGGAATCCTATTTTGACAGCGTGGAACATTCCACGGACACAGTTGCTACGCTTGTACAGGACAGCTTTGATGACATGCCTTACGACCAATTGGAAAATCAGGTCGAACATACCCGTCAGCTGTTCAATAAAGTTGCGGCCAACACCCATGGTGTGCTGACCTACTATTTCCGGATTGATCCGGAATTCTCACCGACGGTAAAAGGCTTTTGGTATGTAAAAACAGACGAAGACAACTTTCGCGAACATCTCGTAACCGACCTGACCCAATACAATACCAATATCCCTGCCGCCCCCAAATGGTTCACCATCCCCAAGATGCTCGGCAAGAGCATCTGGCTGCCTCCCTATGATACCGAAAATCTGGGCACCCGGGTGATTTCCTACAACGTGCCGATTTACTGGCAGAAGCAATTCGTGGGAGTAATCGGCATGGAAATCGACTATGAGACACTGGCTCAGGAGGCAGGCAAGATCAGACTCTTTGAGCATGGCTATGCCTTCATCCTCGATGCGGATTCCAATATCGTCTATCATCCGCAGATGGATTCCGTCCTGCAATACGGCGAGAAAGTAGCCATGGGGGCCCCAGACCAGGTTATCGGCGACCAGCATATCCACTATCATTTCAACGGTATCAACAAGGAAGCCGTCTGGCTCCCCCTGAGCAATGGCATGCAGCTTTACGTAACCGTTCCATTAGCGGAAATCAACAGCGGCTGGCAAACCCTGATCCGGCGCATCCTCTTCGCTGCGCTGATCATCCTGCTGCTTGTCAGCTTCATCATGCTGCGCTTTGCCGAGCGCATCACCAAACCGCTCCGCGACCTCACGGAATCGGCCAGGCAGGTTGCCGCCGGCAATTATGAGATTGCACTGGATTATAACGAAAACGATGAGGTTGGACTACTAACCCAGACCTTCAAACAGCTCATCAAGCAAACACAGGAACATATCAACCACCTCAACCGGCAGGTTTATATCGATGCGATGACCTCCGTCCATAACAAAGCCAGCTATGAGTCCTATATACAAAAATTACAGGAACAACTGGAAAATCCCGAAAATACATTAGAATTTGCCGTGGGCGTTTTTGATTGCGACAATCTCAAATACATCAACGATGTATTTGGCCATGACAAAGGCGATGTGTATATCAAGACTGCCAGCCAGTTGATCTGCCGCACATTCAAGCACAGTCCCGTGTTCCGCATCGGCGGAGATGAATTTGCCGTCCTCCTGCGGGGGGAAGATTTCCAGAACAGGGATGAGCTGTTCCGCCTCTTCCGGCAAAAGCGGGAGGAGCTCTGTGCTGCAGCCGTTTCCGACTGGGAACAGGCACATGTGACCATGGGGCTGGCCGTATACGATGCGCAGCTTGACTCCCATGTAATTGACGTTGCCCGCCGGGCAGACCAATGCATGTATGAAAACAAGCGCCTGCGCAAGGAAAAACAACGTCGAATGAAAGAGTCTACGAAAACAAAAGCAGACGGCTGACCAATGTCAGCCGTCTGCTTTTGCTATTCATTCAGTTTTGCTGCAGGATGGAATAATTCTCAGGATGCATGCCCGGTGCCGCTGTGACCTTGATATCCATGGCAAATTCAGCCGCCAGGTTCATAAGCAGCTGATTGTGCCGCAGTTCTTCGGCCACGGTCTCATGGACTTCAATCTCATAGCCATCTTCGGCATGGGATTTATGCTCCATGCGGCGGATATCGGCCGCAATGCGGATGCTGACCGTTTCCGGCGATTCCACCCGGCCCCGGCCATGACAGATGGGACATTCACTGTAGATGATGCTGTCGAGGTTCTGCCGGGATTTCTTGCGGGTGATTTCCACCAGGCCCAGGCTCGTGATATCCACGATATTGGTTTTGGTCGGATCGAGCTTGGCCAGCTCCCGCAGGTGCAAGAGCAAATTCTCCTTCTGCTCCTCTTTTTCCATATCGATGAAATCCACGATGATGATGCCGCCGATATCCCGCAGGCGCAGCTGCCGCATGATTTCCTCGGCGGCCTCCTGATTGGTGGCATAGACGGTTTCACCTAAGTTCGTGCTGCCCGTGTACTTGCCGGTATTCACATCGATTACCGTCAGGGCTTCGGTCTTATCGAGCACGAGAAAGCCTCCGGATGGCAGTTCCACCGTCCGGCTGCCGAGATTCGCCACTTCTTCGTCAAGTCCATAAGCCTTGAACAGCGGCTCCTTGTCCTCATAGAACTTGATCTTGGGCAAAAGTTCCGGAGACAGCAGCTTCACGAAATCATGCACACGCTGATAGACGGCCTGGTCATCAATCAGCATCTCCGCCACCTCAGCGGTCAGATTATCCCGTACGATGCGGATGATCAGATCCGCATCCCGGTAAAGGAGATTGGCTCCCTTGCTTTTCATCTTGAAACGGGACATAAGCGAATGCCAGAGCTTGGCCAGATATTCTACATCCTCCCGCAGGGCTTCTTCGCTGGCCCCGGCCGCCACAGTGCGGATGATCAGTCCCATGCCCTCAGGGCAGATGCGCGAAGCGATATCATGCAGCCGGGTGCGCTCCGCCTCCTCTTCGATGCGCCGCGACATCCCAATATAGGCCGCCGTGGGCAAAAGCACCACATGCCGCCCCGGAAGCGTGATATGCGTGGTCGCCCGCGGCCCCTTGGAACCGATCGCGTCCTTCACGATCTGCACGGGAATCTGCTGCCCAATATGGATCTTCTGCGGCTTGGAGAGTGCCTGCTTCATATCCGCCGGCATCCCATCGCCGATATACATGAACGCATTCTTCCCGGTCCCAATATCCACAAACGCTGCCTGCATCCCCGGCAGCACATTCTGCACCTGTCCTTTATAGATATTGCCGACCAGATGACTATGAGTCGCACGCTCTACTTCGATGGAGGACAGCTTGCCGTCCTCCATCACAGCGACCTTCATCTCCTCAGGTACGACAGTTACAAGTATAGATTTCATCCATTCACCTCCCCTAAGTCAATCATTTTACACCTCATCCACCGCTACGCGGTCCCCTCCCGGGGAGTCCACCGGACTCCCGCGGCTTCGCCGCCCCCTCAAGGGGAAGGCTTATACTTCTGAATCGAAGCCCATAAATCTATATCGTTGCCCAGCGCTCAAGGATGAGCGCTGGTGGCTTTAAATCCCGTGATGGGATTTTGAGCCACGTTTTCTTTTGGGTACTTTTCTTTGCGCCAAAGAAAAGTACCACGCACGAATTATACAAGTTCCACAAGCCTTTTACCATTAGAAAGCATCGCTGTGCGAACAATCTTCGCCTCTGTAGCTTTTACAGGCATCTCAAACTGTTCCACCAAAGCCGCAATAACCTCGCTAGGTTTCACGCTGCCGCTATCCGTAATCGCAATATCAATAGCCAAGATCAACTCATTCCCTTCGCAGGAAATCGCTACCGGCTGCTTCATATACTTCTTCAGCTCAATATCGCGTTTCTTCTTCGGCGTAACACGCTGATAATTCACTTCACCGGCTTCATTGTACTTCTTCACTGCCGCTTCGGCAAGGGCATAATCCCCATAGAGCGGCATATAAGCTGCATATTTGGCTTCATCAGCCTGTGCCATCATAGCTTTCTGCTTGGTCTTGACTTCACGAAGCTCCTTGAGCTCCACGCCCGGCGGCAGCTGGGCCTTCAATTTATCGAATACTTCCGGCTGGCAGACGGGTTTCAGGAGTTCGAACTCCATATACTCGGCGACGCTTGTCACGCCGAGTGACAGGGCCGACGCAAAGGACACCTTCATATGATGGTTGAAGCCCTCGGAGTAAGCCATCGGCAGACCGGAGCGCTTGAAGGCGCGGATAAAGATATTGGCATAGTCCAGATGGGAAACATAGCGCAGATCTTCGCCTTTGGTGATTTCGGCCCGGAACTTATACAGAGTGCGGGGACGGCCGGAATCCTTGGGATCGCGATGGACTTTCTTCGGCAGTTCCGGCGACTGATAGCCCCGCGCGGCCTCTTCCTTGGCATAATCCATCACATGGACGCCCAGATTCGGACAGATACCGCAGGCTGAGCACTTGCCCCGGCGGCAGTCTTCCGTCAAGGCCTCGTTCATGGCCTTCTGCCATTCCCGCAACAGGAATTCCTTATTCACGCCCGGCGAAGTGATTTCCCAGGGCAGTGCTTCATTGAAGTCACGGGTACGGCGGCTGTAATAGCTGCCATCAATGCCGCATTTTTCCATGGCTTCCAGCCAGATCTCATGATGATACAGATCCGTCCAGCCATCGAATTTAGCACCATCCTGCCAAGCCTGATAGAGGACTTTGCTCAGACGACGGTCACCCCGGGCAAATACGCCCTCAATCACAGACAGACGGGCATCGTGGTAATTAAACGTAATGGCCCGGTCGGTGATATGCTCCTTCAGCAGTTCCTGACGGCGCTGGAATTCCTCGATGGGCAGCTGGCCGAACCACTGGAAGGGCGTATAGGGTTTCGGCACAAAGCAGGACACGGACACCGTGACCTTGACGCCCCGCTTGCCCTTGATTTCCGTATAGAGATCCACGACTTTTTTCGCCAGCTTGGCAATGCCGATAACGTCTTCATCGGTTTCCGTGGGCAGACCCATCATGAAGTAGAGCTTGACCTGCTTCCAGCCTTGCTTGAAGGCCGAAGCACAGGCGTTCATAAGGTTTTCCTCGGTTACGCCCTTGTTGATCACATCCCGCAGGCGCTGGGTGCCGGCTTCCGGCGCAAAGGTCAGACCGGATTTCCGCACCTGCTGCATCTTGTGGGCCAAATCGATGGAGAAGGAGTCAATGCGCAGGGAGGGCAGGGAGAAGCTGACCTCTTCGTCCTTGAAATCCATCATCAGGTCGTCAACCAGACGGCCTAAGCAGGAATAATCCGCCGAAGACAGGGAAGTCAGGCTCATTTCATTGTAGCCCGTGCTGTCCACGAGCTGACGGGCCATCTGCTTGAGATTTTCCTCGGTGCGTTCCCGGGCCGGGCGATAGCAGATGCCCGCCTGACAGAAACGGCACCCCCGGGAGCAGCCACGGAAGAGTTCCAGCATGGCGCGGTTATGGACGATATCCATAGAAGGTACCAATGGATGCTCGACACTTGTGGCCTCGTCCATATTCCTGCAGACACGCTTGAAGATCACAGACTTAGCCTTATCATGCAGCGGTTCCAGCTTTTCGTAGTGGCCGGCCGCCGTGTATTTCGGCTCATAGAAGGAGGGCACATAGACGCCATCCAGTGTCAGCAGGCGCTCCAGGAAACCACGCCGGCCGCCGGGACGCCCTGCCTGCTTCCACTGGATAAAGGCATGCGCGACTTCCACAATGACCTCTTCCGCCTCACCGACGATGAAGAAGTCAAAGAAGTCCGCAATGGGCTCCACGTTGTAGACGCAGGGGCCGCCCCCCACCACGAAGGGCATATCCTCACCGCGCTCTTTGGCCCAGAGGGGAATCCCCGCCAGATCCAGCATATTGAGCACATTGGAGTAGATCATCTCATACTGCAGGGAGAAACCGAAGAAATCGAACTTTGAAAGTTCCTGCTTCGTTTCCAGGGAGAACAGCGGAATATTGCGGCTGCGCATCTCCGCTTCCATATCCGTCCAGGGTGCATAGACACGCTCAGCAGCAATCCGCTCTTCCCGATTCAGGATCTCATAGAGAATCGCCAGGCCTAAGTTGCTCATCCCTACTTCATAGACGTCAGGCAGAGCCAAGGCAAAGGTGCAGTCCACCTTATCCCAATCCTTGACCACTGCATTCCATTCGCCGCCGGTATAACGGGACGGCTTCAATACCGACTGGAGCACCTCATGATTGAGTTGTACCATTTATTTTCTTCCTCCATACATCTTTCATTCAGCTCATACACATATAAGATTTAAGAGAAGGCTCCCGAAAGGAGCCTTCCCTAAAATTCCAGTTTCTTTTTTCTAAGTTGGATATTCAGCAATATCGCAATCGCCATGATATTCGTCGTCAGCGAGCTGACGCCATAACTCATGAGCGGCAAGGGGATACCGGTTACCGGCATGATGCCCAAAGTCATGCCCACATTGACCAGCACATGGAAGGCCAGCATGGACGTGATGCCCACGGCCAGCAGACGGCCGAAGATATCACTGGCGTCCTTGGCGATCTGCACGCCGCGCCAGAGTACCACGAGATACAGCAGGAGCAGACACACAACGCCGATAAAGCCCAGTTCCTCACCCACCACGGCAAAGATGAAGTCCGTGTGGTTCTCCGGCAAAAAGTTCAACTGGCTCTGAGTGCCCTCAAAGAGCCCCTTGCCAAAGAGCATACCGGAGCCAATGGCAATCTTGGACTGGATGATATGATACCCCGATCCTAACGGATCCACATTGGGATCCATAAAGACCATGATACGCATCTTCTGATAATCCTTCAGGAAATGCCAGAGTATCGGCATCATGGCAATGCCGGCAGCAAAGAGCCCTCCCAGCAATCGCAGATTGATACCGCAGACAAAGACCATGCCCAGGAAGATGGCCATGAATACCAGCGATGTGCCCAAATCCGGCTGCTTCAAAACCAGCAGGAAGGGCAGGCCCACATAAGCCGCTACCGGCAAAAGATCATGCAGCGTATTGAGCTTGCCCACACGGGTCTCCAGCATGGTGGCCAAAGACACGATCATGATGATCTTGGAAAACTCCGAAGGCTGGATGCTGATGGGCCCGATGGAAATCCAGCGCTGGGCACCCAATGCCGATTGTCCCACCAACATGACGGCTACCAGCATGATCAGGTTGAAGATATAGAGCTTGTTGCCGTAGCCCTGCAGCACCTTATAATCGAAGTTCATCAAAAAAGCTGCAAAAGCGATATTCACCACCGCAAAGATACCCTGGCGAGCCACGAACCAATACCGCTCCTCACCGGGAGTATTGACATGGGTAGCACTGCCGATGATCACCAGACTCATGATGATGATGCCGGCGGTTGCCGCCAGCAGTGTAATGTCTGTACGGCGTAAAATGGATTTAGTCATTTCTGTTGTTCAACTCTTCCCTCAGCCCTTGTCATGCTTCATGCTGCTGACGGGGATATTGGCTACAAGAGCCACAGAATCATCATCATTGGCCAGGGAAATTTCCATATCATGCTGGTTGATTTCCATGTAATTGGAAATCACCTTGATGATATCATTCTTCAGATTATCCATGACTTCAGGGGAAATATTTGCACGATCATGGATAAGCACCACTTTCAGGCGGTCATGGGCGATTTTCCCTGACTGCTCCTTCTTGCCAAATATTTTCATCAATGCGTCCAACATATAACCCCTCCTTATCTTCTGAACATATGCTTGAGACGAGTCCACCAGCCTTCTTTATGGAAGTCCATAAAGGGCACATCCTCACCCAGCATACGCGACACGATATTGCGGTAAGCCTGCCCTGCCTGGCTGTCATCGGAAGCCACACAGGGCTCACCTTTGTTGGCTGCCGTAACGACCTTGATGTCATCAGGCACCTGACCGATGCAGTCCAGCGACAGGATATCGTTGATATCGTCCATATCCAGCATCTCGCCACTTTCCACCATGGAGGGACGGATACGGTTGACAATCAGTTTGATATTATCCTTGTCAGCGCGGCCCAGCTCGCCGATGATCTTATCCGCATCGCGGACAGCGGCGATTTCCGGCATGGTCACCACGAGAGCCGTATCCGCAGCAGCGATTGCTGTCTTGAAGCCCTGCTCGATGCCGGCTGGGCAGTCGATCAGGATATAGTCAAACTCGCGGCGCAGCTCATCGCAGAGCTTCACCAGCTGTTCGGGATTTACCGACATCTTATCCTTTACCTGGGAAGTCGGCAGCAAAAAGAGGTTTTCATATTTCTTATGACGAACCAGCGCTTTCTTGAAAGCCACCCGGCCTTCCGTCACGTCAATCAGGTCATACATGATGCGGTTTTCCAGGCCCAGCATCAAATCGAGGTTCCGCAGGCCCGTATCGGTATCCACCAGAACAACCTTCTTGCCCCGCATAGCCAGTCCCATACCTAAGTTAGCCGTGGTCGTAGTCTTGCCAACACCGCCTTTGCCAGAGGTAATTACGTAGATTTCACTCATATTGTCTTATCCTGCCTTTCTATTGGTTCGATTACGATTTGACCATCTTTTATGGAAGCGCGCTCTGCGCGGTCGGTCTTTTCCATTTCGTCCGGGGAACGGGCGATCAGATTGGATATCCGAATCTGGGTGGGCATCAGGTGGTCGGCAATGATAAATGCCGTACTGTCACCATAGGCCCCGGCATGCACCATGCCACGGCAGGTGCCGCGGATGTCGATGCTGCCTCCGGCGATGATCTGGGCACCGGGATTGACGTTGCCGCAGACCAGCACCGAGGATTTCGTGCGGATCTCCTGTCCGCCCCGCAGCGTCTTGTTGACCACCACCATCTCCTGAGGCTTTAGGTCCTCAGGCTCATTGACCGGTGGCGATGCCGGCTGGGGTGTAGGTGCCGGTGCCTTTGTTTCCGGCTTCTGTACCTTTTCTGCCTCCGGCTTCTGGGTACGGCAGATCAGGCCATACTCATGGAACAGATGCTGAAGTTCATCTCTTTCGCTGCCCATGAACACATCCCGGGGAATCAGCACCAAGGTGCCCCGCAAAAAGAAGGTGGTGCCAGACTCAAGTTTCTGCCTCAGATTCTCCCGCACATCTTCAAAGGATGCCTCCGGGGCAAAGCTCAGCTGTAACCCAAGGGAAGTTCCCTTGATTTTTACAATATCTTCACTCATGGCTGCCCTCGTTTCTATATCATATAGTCTACTTACTGTTTTTTCTGCCCATCAGCTGCTTGCTTGGCCGGATCCGGTTTATTGAGGCCGAACCAGGCTTCCAGAATCTTGCGGCCAATCGGCACCGCGGATTGGGAACCGAAACCACCCTGTTCCACAATGACAGCTACCACGATGTTCGGATCTCCAAAGGGACCATAGGCCACAAACCAGCCGTGGTCACGGCCATGGGGATTTTCTGCCGTACCGGTCTTGCCGGCGATCTCAATGGGGAATCCCTTGAAGATGCTGGCAGCGGTACCATACTTGGTAACATCATGGAGACCGGCCTGCACCAGCTGGATATCCTCCGCCGGTACATCCAACGTGCCCAGAAGCTCCGGCGTGAATTCCTTCACCGTCTTGCCATCGGGGCCTACGATGCGGCTGACCAGATGGGGCTTGTAACGCTTGCCATCAGCAGCAATCTCCCCCATGACCATGGCGGCCTGCAGCGGCGTCACCAGATTGAAGCCCTGACCGATAGCCGCATCGAAGGTTTCCGAGAGATACCATTCGCCATCCTCGAAGTTCTTCTCCTTATAACGGCGGTTAGCCACCAGACCATCGGATTCATAGGGCAGGTCAATACCCGTGATCTTGCCCAGGCCGAACATGCGGGCGTATTTTTCCAACCGGTCAATGCCCAGGCGGTTGCCCATCTCATAGAAATAGACGTTATCGGAATGGGCCATGGCCTGCTGGAAATTGATCAGGCCCAAGGCCTCGCCCTCAGCATTGCCCTTGGGGATGATCCAGTGATGACCACTGTCCATGATGAGCTCCGAAGGCGTTACCACCCCTTCGGTCAGCGCAGCTGTACCCGTGATGATCTTGAAGGTGGACCCCGGCGGATATTCACCGGTGATGGCCTTGTTATCCATGGGATGGTAAGGATTGTTATTGAGCTTGTTCCAATCCTTGGCGGAAATGCCATGGGCAAAGAGGTTCGGATCAAAGGCCGGCCGGCTCACCATGGCATAGATTTCCCCTGTCATGGGATTCATGGCCACAGCGGCCGCGGCATTGGCATGGATCTGCTTGAGCTGCTCATCCACAGCCTTTTCCGCCGCCGTCTGGAGATCCTTATCGATGGTCAGATACAGGTCATCCCCCGGCGTCGGCGGCTTATTGCCGATGATCTGCACGGGCTTACCCGTCACATCGACTTCCACCTGCTGGCCGCCGTTCTCACCGCGCAGTTCCTTATCGTAAATCTTTTCCAGGCCGAACTTGCCGATGATATCACCGCTCTTATAGCCCTCATCCTTTTTCTTCTCCAGCTCCATGTCGTTGATCTCACTGACATAGCCATAGGTATGAGCCGCTTCTTCCTTATTCATGTAGTCGCGGATGGGCTGTACCTCGATGATGACACCGGGGTAAATATTCTTCTGTTCTTCGATGATGGTAACGATGTCCGGTGTCACATCCGCCTTGATGCGGATGGGGTCAAAGCCGGTATGGGCTTCGATCTTCTTGTTGATTTCCTCCACCGGCACCTTCAAGAGTTCCGACAGACGCTCCACGACCACCGGATCGATCTTGGTCATCACCGGCATCAGGGATACGGCAAAGCCCGGACGATTCTGCACCAGCAGCTGCCCATTGCGGTCAAAAAATGTCCCACGGGGCGCCATGGTGGGAATGATACGGATGCGGTTTCCCTCCGCCAGCCTTGCATAATGCTCACCATCGTAGATCTGCAGATAGCCCGCCCGTCCGATCAGGACAGCAATGACCAGCACGGACAACCAACCCAGGACATTTATTCTGCCGCCATATTCGTCATTTTCGACCAAAAATTATCTCTCCCATAAAAAAGGCACCCTAAGGTGCCTTAATCAATTTGTATCTTTTAAGCTGAGTTTCTTATCCAATTGATAGGTCAGATAATGCACCGGATAGGCAAACGCCAGCTGGTAGATCAGCATGGGCAGCAATGTAACCTGCACGTTGCTGATCGGATTAAAGCGATAACCTAATAATACCATAAGTAACGCTAAAATAAAATAGTTAAACGTCGTTACCCCTAAAGATGCGAACACTGGCAGGAAAAACTGTTCCTTGTAAACCCGATTGGCAAAACGTCCGCAGATATTCCCAATGATCAGATGGGTGAAGGCATGAATGCCGAAAAAAGTTCCCGTGGCCAGATCCATCATCAATCCTGTGATAAAGCCCATCAAGGTGCCCTTTTCCGTCCCCTTCAAAAAAGCATAGGACACGGTCAGCAGCAACATGAAATCCGGACTGATGCCATGATAGGCAATCAGTGGAAAAAATGAAGTCTGCAGCACATAGAGCATCACGACGAAGATGGCCAGCTTGCAATAGCCGCTCATTGCTGCGCCTCCGCTTTATCAGCTGCCTGTGCCTGCGGGTCCGTCTCTGTGCCTGGCGTCTGTGGCGGCGGTTTGATGGGTTCCGGCGGTGCCTCACGGGAGGCGGTAATCACCAGTACATCTTCCAGCTTCTGGAAGTCCACCGCCGATTCCAATACGCCGATCTTCAACAGGCCGCCATCATCATTTTTGAGACTGCTCACCAGCCCCACGATAATGCCCTTAGGGAAGATGCCGCCAAAACCAGAGGTGACGATGACATCCCCTTCAACCACATCCGCATTCTTGGGAATGTTCACCATCTGCGGCATAGTAGGATTATCCATATCGCCCTGCACAATGCCCGTTACCCGGGATTCTGCCCGCTGGACGATGGTCCCTACTGAGGAGCGAGGATCTAAGATCAGCTGTACCTTGGAAGAATTCGGTCCGGCTTCCACCACCCGGCCTACAAGCCCCTGCGGTGTCACCACCGGCATATCCTCTTTGACGCCACTGGCCGTGCCCCGGTCAATGACGATCATCCGGGACCAGGTATCCGACTCCCGGCCAATCACCCGGGCAGCTACCATATCAAACTGACGGGCAGACTGAGTATAGCCCACCATGGCCCGCAAGCGTTCATTTTCTGCCAGAGCTTCGTTGGCCTGCAGGTTTATCCCCCGCAGCTGCTCCACTTCATTGCGCAGCATCTTGTTCTGCTCATAAAGCGTAGCCATCTCCCAGACTGCCCCAGTGACATAATGGACTTCATTGGCAACCCAGGACACAGCCTGCTGGAAGGGGGATAACACCAGCGAAACGGCCTGGCTGCTCACCGGTGCCTGGAAACGGCCCCGGGCCGCAAAAAATATGATGCAAAAGAGGCTGATGGTGACAAACACCATGGCCCAGCCTTTGCGTCCGTCTTCCTTATCTCTTCTTACACGATTACTCATTTTTTATATCAGCTTCTCAGCTTCTTGCTGGTCATAACCACGCGCTTCAGCAGTTCGATGTTCTCCAGGGAACGGCCCGTACCTTCACCTACGCAGGAGAGGGCATCTTCGGAAACCAGCACCGGCATGCCCGTCTCATGGGACAGCAGCTTGTCCAGATTCGTCAGCAGCGCACCGCCGCCGGTCATCATGATGCCATGGTCCATAACGTCTGCTGCCAGTTCAGGCGGCGTCTTCTCCAGCGTGCCCTTCACCGCATCGATAATCTTGTAAATGGGATCGTTGAGGGCTTCGCGGATTTCCTTGGCCTGAATGGTCAAAGTCTTCGGCAGACCGGAAACCAGGTCACGGCCACGGATTTCCATGGTCTTGTCAGCTTCCGGCGTCACGATAGCCGTACCGATGGTCACCTTGATGGCTTCTGCCGTGCGCTCACCGATCATAAGGTTGTACATGCGCTTGATATACTGCACGATGGCGCTGTCCATCTCATCACCACCGATACGGATGGAGCAGCTCACTACGATACCGCCCAAAGAGATCACAGCGATTTCCGTGGTGCCGCCGCCGATATCAACCACCATGCTGCCGGTAGCTTCTTCCACCGGCAGGCCTGCACCGATAGCTGCAGCCATGGGTTCTTCAATCAAATAAGCTTCGCGGGCACCGGCCTGCTGGGCTGCATCGATTACGGCACGCTTCTCCACTTCTGTAACACCGGAGGGAACGCCGACCACCACGCGGGGACGCACAAAGGATTTCGTGTTCATAGCCTTGCGGATGAAGTATTTCAGCATGGCCTGCGTCACATCAAAGTCTGCGATAACGCCATCCTTCATGGGACGAATGGCGATGATGTTGCCCGGCGTACGGCCAATCATCTGTTTTGCTTCCTCACCCACAGCCAGCACATCGCCCGTGTCGCTCTTGATTGCCACTACGGAAGGTTCACGCAGCACAATGCCTCTGCCCTTCACATGCACCAGCGTATTAGCCGTGCCCAGGTCAATACCCATATCGTGCGAAAAACCACCAAACAGACTCCACATTTTGTCCAAAAACTCCCTTCAGATAACCATATATCTACGCCGCAAGTTCCACAGCGTACATTGTCAAAATAAAAATAACTACCTTATTGTAACACAAGATAGTTATTTTGATAACAGGCAAACTATTTTTTTTTCAGATTTTTTTCTTTAATGTATAAGCCCCTGCTCCTTGAAGCTCGTAAAGCGTTCATTCCCCAGCACCACATGATCCAGCACGGGGATGTCCATGATTTTTCCTGCCTTGACCATGCGTTCGGTGACGGCGATATCCTCCCGGCTGGGGGTGGGATCGCCGCTGGGGTGATTGTGCAGTAGGATCATAGAGGCTGCCGCATAATCGATGGCCGCCCGGAACACCTCCCGGGGATGTACCACAGAAGCCGATAAACTCCCCACGGACACCTCCGGCATCCCTAAGATATGATTCTTGGTATTCAGCAGCAGCACCGCAAAATGCTCCTTCTGCTCGAAACGATAACGGGGCATGGCGTAATGCGCCACGTCCTCCGGCCCATGGATGATCTCAATTTTTGCCGCCTGCTGGACAGAGAGCCGCCGCCCCAGCTCAATCGCCGCCTGCAAGGTCAGGGCCTTCACCTTGCCGATGCCATCGATCTTTGCCAGTTCCGCCACGGAAATATGCACCATACCGGCCAGTCCCTGCTCCTTGATATGGGCTAAGATCTCCTCAGCAATGCGCAGCACGGATTTTTTCTTTGTACCGCTGCGCAGCAAAATGGCCAAAAGCTCTGCATTGCTCAGGGCCGCCGCACCGCAAAGCAGTAATTTTTCCCTGGGACGCTCCTCAGGGGGCAAATCCCTCACCATAATCGCCATACAAATTCACGCCTGCCTTTCGCGCCAACCGGACCGTCGCATTAAGGGGCAAGCCCACCACATTGGTGAAGGAACCATGGATGCCCACGATGAACTCCGCTGCTGCCCCCTGGATGGCATAGGCGCCAGCCTTGTCCATAGGCTCCCCGCTCTGCACATAGCGCTCGATTTCCGTATCAGCCAGCTGGGCAAACTCCACCTCAGTAACCACCACATCAGTGAAAAGGTGTTCGTTATTCACCCAGGCAATGCCAGTGAGCACCTGATGTGTCCTGCCGGAAAATTCCTTCAGCATCCGCACTGCATCCTCGCGGCTGTCCGGTTTTCCATAGGTATGCCCGTCCAAAGCCACCACCGTATCGGCGCCCAAAACCGCCTGATTGGGATGGATGCGCGCCACAGCCAGCGCCTTGGCCGCCGCATTCTTTTCCACAAGCTCTGCGGGACTTAAGGTATCGCCGGACAACTCCTCGGCTGCGCTGATACGGATATCGAAACGGGCCTTGATCTGCTGGAGGAGTTCTTTTCTCCGCGGTGAACCCGATGCCAAAATAAACATAATACAATCTCCTTTCTTAGTAACGGCGGAATAATACCAGGGCAATGACGATGCCCAGGATGCTCATGAGATTCGGCGCAAAGGCCAGGCCAATGGTCAGCTGGATTACATAAAGATTGATGGTGAATGCCGATGTATCAAATACGGGAAAGGTATTCACCAGATAGGGCATAACACCGCTTAAGGCCTCAACGCCTGTCAGCAGTTGTCCCAAAATTCCCCCCAGGATTGCGCCAATCACCACAAAGAGAATGGCCATGCCATAACCACGCCCGCCAAATTTTGCCAAGAAAAACTCCTCCTTCAATGTACAGGCTTTCGCTTTTTTGCCAAAAAGTCCTGCCAATAAAAACATTTAGTTAAAAATATGGCTCATAAATTCCACCGGAATTTATGAGCCATACACCGGTCAAATCAGGTACCGGATATAAACATACACCGTTGACAGTACAATCGTCAAGAGCATGATGGGAAAACCTATCTTGAAATAATTGATGAAGGTGATCTTCACGCCGCGTTCTGCTGCCAGACCGGCCACAATCAGGTTAGCCGAAGCACCGACCAGGGTACCGTTGCCCCCCAGACAGGCGCCCAGCGCCAGACTCCACCAGATAGGTTCCAGATTGCTGACACCCATGGCCCCCATATTCTGGATCAGCGGAATCATCGTCGCCACGAAGGGGATGTTATCCAGCACCGACGAAACGATCGCACTGAGCCAGAGCACCAGCAGAGACGTAGCGGTCACATCACCGCCGGTGAGCTCCACCGCATGGCTGGCCATGCTGCCGATAATGCCCGTTTCAATCAGACCGCCCACGGCAATGAACAGACCGATAAAGAAGAAGATCGTCGCCCATTCCACGGACTTCATGGAGCTTTCCACCAAATGATGGCTGCCGCCTGCCAAAAGCAGCAGCAGGAAGCCGCCCGTCAAGGCAATCATCGAGGATTCGATATGGGTGAAGGAATGGGTGAAGAAACCCAGGATGACCAAGCCCAATACAAACAGCGACTTCTTCAGCAGGCGACGGTCCTTCAGGGACTTATGCTCATCCATGGCCATGAGTTCAGCCTGCAGTTCCGGCTTAGTATGAAGCCCTTTCTTGTAAATGATTTCCACCAGGAAAATCACGATGATCAGGTTCAGGATGGCAATAGGTGCCAGATTTTCAATGAAAGCCACAAAGGTCAATTCCTTGACCGCACTGCCGATCATGATATTCGGCGGATCGCCGATAAGAGTTGCCGTGCCACCGATATTGGAGGCGATGATCTGGGTTAGCAGGAACGGATTTGCCTTCAGATGAAGTTTCTGAGTTATGCTGAAGGTCACCGGCACCATCAACAGCACTGTGGTCACGTTGTCCAAAAAGGCGGAAAACACCGCCGTGATCAGCGCCAGATAGATGAGAATCCGCTTTGGTTCCGCCTTGGCCACCTTGGCCGCCTTGATGGCCACGAAGTCAAAGAGCCCCGTGTGACTGGTAACACCAACCAGCACCATCATGCCCACCAGCAGCCCTAGTGTGTTGAAGTCCACATGATGCAGTGCCGTCTCCTGAGACAGAATGCCCAGCAGAATCATCGAGGTAGCGCCCAGCATAGCCGCCACCGTACGATGGATCTTCTCCGACACGATCACCATATACATGAAAATAAAGATAATCCCCGCTAAAACGTCCATTACGTTCCTCCCTGTAAAATAAATTTAATGCACAACCACATTATTCTTCCCGCGGATCTGCTTGGCCTCATAGAGAGCGCCATCAGCCCGCTTGAATAAGGTATCCGGCGTATCATCCGAAGCAGCCGTCACCACGCCGATACTGGTGGTGACCATGGAACCATCCTCCAGGACAGCCTGTTCGTTGATCAAACGACCTACCCGCTCCGCAATGATCCTGGCCCGTTCGATCCCGGAGCCTGGCAGAACCACGAAGAATTCATCGCCGCCCCAGCGCCCGGGGACATCGGACCCCCGGCGGGTATTCATCTGCAGGATATTGGCAATCTTCTTCAAGGTATCGTCACCGACAGCATGACCATAACTGTCATTGATTACCTTGAAATCGTCCACATCCATCATCAATACCGATAAGGGCTCATTGAGTTTCTGGGCACGCTTCAGGAGTTCCCGCAGATTGGCTTCCGTTTCCCCGCGATTGAAGAGTCCTGTAAGCCGGTCGATCTGGGCCAGATGCTTGAGCTTCCGGTTGGACTCCTCCAGTTCTTGGGACGTGGTTTCAATGAAATGCACCAGTCTGGTCATCAAAGTGCGATGCTGATTGAGCTTGGGGCGTGGCGGCACCACATTGGACTGCCGTCCCAGGCTCAAGCCCTCACGCATGCCGATGGTCACCAGGGTCATATTGGAAACCATGATTTCCCCGTTCTCATTGCGCATGAACTCACCATAGGCATAGAAGCCTGCCGAGGAGGCCAAATGTTTGCTGATGGCCAGCTCCTTTTCCGTATCACTGCCCAACAGCATCCAACGGGCCACGCAGCTGACGACGAAGATGGCCTCCGGCTTGAAGCTGGCCATCTTCTCCTGCAGGGACATAGCGTTGTCGATGATCTCGCCCGGATCGCCATAAGCCAGCCGCACCTGCTCGCCCACCCGGAAATCAGCGCCAAACATCATGCTGCCATCATCGCGGCAGCGGCGGGGATGACGGGCCAGCGTAGTGCCATGACGTTCAAAGTAAAAGGGAAACGTCAGGGCCTCCACCAAAAAGCTCTCCGTATTCCGGATGCCCAGATATTTCTCAAAGACCTCCAAGGGCGGACGGCCATCCAGTTCTTGCAGGCAGAAATCCCCATCCATCCTGGTCACCGTCATGGTGCGGCCCAAGGGCTTCCAGCCGAAACTGGACTTGGCCTGCACATGGAGATCCTTGCCACTGAAAACCGCCACCACCACACCATGGCGGATCTGCTCCTTATGGGTAAAGACCAGACCGTTCTTCCCTAAGCTGCCATCATCGGCCAGCCCGCCAAAGAAGACAATCTTCCGGCGGGAGGCAGACAACTGCTTGAAAAAGGGATTGATATCCAAATGGAAGCCGGCAGAGATCACCTCCACTGCCGCCGCTTCCTTGTCAGCCTGCAGAATAGAGAGCAGATCCCGGCCCGCCGTATTGCTTTTCCTCTCCTGGAAATCATAAGCAAATACCCGCACCGCAGCCTTCTCAAAGAAGGTGAAGTTCACCACAACGCCCTGATCCAGCAGCCTGCCATTGACCAATTCACCACTGGAGACAGCACCGATGATCTGCGCTTCCGGAAATACAGCCTGTACGCCTTTCTGAATATCGGTCAGCATCTGTACCTTACTGGTGTCCATGAACACGGACACCAACACACTGGACAGCGCCGGCATCTGCCGGCTTTCCTCCCGCACCTGCTCCACGCAATCTTGCAACTCTTTGATTGTATTTATCGCAAAGGGGAATTGTTTCATCTTTCCTTATACCTTTTAAAAAACCTTCCTAATCCTGACAACACAGCCCTCATTCCTGCTCGGCCTTGTTGTCACGCAAAAATAATTTCAACAGCTCCTCTTGCGGATCCTTATGCTCGTGAATAATCGCATAGACCGTCCCGCAAATGGGCAGTTCCAGCTGATACTCCCGGGCAATGTCCATCAAGGCCTCCACTGTGTATACGCCTTCGGCCAATTTCGTGAAGCTTTTGCCCCGGATGAAATCCTCACCAAAGCAGCGATTATGGCTAAAGTGGGAGAACAGAGTGGCTTCATAATCCCCCAAATGGGACAGGCCGTACACCGTCATCTTATCTCCGCCCATCTTCTCAATCAGACGGGAGAGTTCCCGGGTGCCCCGGGCCATCAAAGCACCTTTGAGGCTGCTGTAGTTCAGGCCGTCCAACATCCCCGCTGCCAGGCCCATGACATTTTTCGCCGCTGCACCGATTTCCGTCCCCAACAGATCCTCACCGTAATAAAAACGGATCAACGGGCTGGCAAAGGCCGTGACCAAATCCTTGGTCAGCTGCATTTCCTTGGACGCAATCACCATGCAGTTGGGAATCTCCCGCACAAAATCCTGCACATGACCGGGCCCCACCCAGACAGCTGTCTTCAGGTCTGTGCCCAGTTCCTCTGCCATAATGGTGGTCAGCCGCTTACCTGTACCGATTTCCAGCCCCTTCATGCAAAGCACAAACTTCTTCTGCGTCAAATCCGGCAGAAATTTTAACTGCTGGCAGAATTCCCGCAGTTTCTGGGCGCTGATGGAAATGATGACAATATCGGCAAAGGCCACCACCCCGGCCAGATCATCCGTAAGTTCCACCGCATCAGGCAGTGTCAGATACTCATTCTTCCGCGTTGCCTGCAAAGCGGCCAAATGCTTCGAGCCCTTACGTCCCCAAAGCATCACCTGATGACCAATACGCTGGGCATACCAGGCATGAAAGGAGCCCCAACGGCCACAGCCTAATACTGCAATCTTCATTTCTCTGCCTCCCCGAAATTACCAGTCAGATCCTTCACCACTTCACTGGCGATAAGCAGCCCCGCCACCGAAGGTGTGAAGGAAATGCTGCCCGGTGCCGTGCGACCGGCACTACCTTTCTTCTCTGCCACACCATCAGCCGGCAAAATCACCTGCCGCGGCTGCTCGGTGGAATACACCACCTTCAGCTTCCTTACGCCCTGTTCTTTCAACTTCTTGCGCATAACCCGGGCCAAAGGATCCACACTTGTCTTATAGATATCCGTAATTTCGAACCGGGCAGGATCCAGCTTATTGCCGGCCCCCATACTGGCCATGACGGGAATATGTCGTTTTTGGCATTCCACTGCCAGGCTGACCTTCCCCGCCACTGTATCGATGGCATCCACCACATAATCGTAGCTGGTAATAAAAAATCTGTCGGCATTATCCGGCAGATAAAAATCATTGATTACGGTTACCTGCGCCGCAGGATTGATATCCAGAATGCGCTCCCGCATTACCTCGGTCTTCATTCGTCCCACTGTGGAGCTCAAAGAATGGAGCTGCCGGTTGATATTGGTCAGACTGATCTCATCATTGTCCACCAATACCAGATGGCCGACACCGGCTCGTGCCAGTGCCTCCACGGTAAAGGAACCTACGCCTCCTACACCGAACACCGCTACCGTTGCAGCTGCCAGGTGTTTCAAGCCCTGCTGCCCCAGCAACAATTCCGTGCGGGAAAATCTATGTATACTCAAATCGATCGCTATTCCTCTCTTAATGCTTATCCTGATCCAGCCCATCCGCCAACTTAAAGGCAGGAATCGCAAAAGGCTGTGCTGCCTCTGCTTTAGGCTTGCTCATGAAAGACGGCGTATCCAGCTGGAACGTCTCCTTCTGCAAGGTCTCCTGCTTGATGGCGCTTTCCGGTACCTTGACTGTCGGTGCCTTCATGACCACACTGTCGGCAAAGTCCGTGGCAATGATGGTTGCCTGCACTTTCCCCTTCATGCTTTCATCCTGCACCGTGCCCAGAATGATATTGACCTCCGGATCCGTATGCTTGACGATATATTGGGAAGCCTCATCCACATCATAAAGGCTCAGGGTGCTGTCACCTGTCAGATTGAGGATAATGCCCCGGGCACCGGACAGATCCTTGTCCACCAAGGGGCTTTCTGCAGCTATCTTCACAGCATCCACCGCACTGCGGTCACTGACACCGATGCCCAGCAGGGCATCACTGGACTCACTCTGACGGAAGATTGTCGTGACATCGGCGAAATCCACATTGATCACACCGGTAGTGAGGATCAGCTCCGCCACACAGTTGATGGCCTGCTTCAAAATATTATCCGCACATTCAAAGGCCTGTACCAGGGACATGCGGCGATTTTCCGGCAGCTTGGACAGATTATCGTTTTCCACGGCAATCAAGGCATCCATCTGGGACTGCATCATCGTAATGCCATCCTGAGCAGCTTTCTTCTTCCGATTTCCTTCAAAAGAAAAGGGCACTGTCACTACGCCCACGGAAAGAATGCCCATTTCCTTGGCCAGCCGGGCAACAATCGGGGCTGCGCCGGTACCGGTACCACCGCCCATGCCCGCCGTAACAAAGACCATGTCTGCGCCATTCATGGCGGCCTGCAATTTGGCCGTATCATTCTTGGCGGCCTGTTCACCCAGCTGGATATTGCCGCCAGTTCCCCGGCCCCGTGTCAGTACTTCACCGATCTGGATGCAGTTCACGCCGACTTCCGCTACCCGCTGCAATTGTTTGGCATCCGTATTCACAGCATAAAGCTCAATATCCAAATCATTGTGCTGGCCCATGCGCATGAGTACGCTGTTGCCGCCACCGCCCACGCCGAATACTTTTATCTTAACTTTTGGTTTTACAAGTGTATCATCTGTGGTCATGAAGCATTCCCCTCTCTTGGGAACCATTCTGGTTCCTAGGCTCAATCTTATTTACCATTCGTCATAACCAGAGCAGATTCCTGCCCACCTAGTGAAAATTTTACCACATCAGCCATATATATGTAAATAGAAAGAGCAGGGACACCCCCAGGCGCCCCTGCCCCACTCTTTGCCATCCATCCACAGACTCAGCTAAAGAGAGCTACTGCCAAACATGCCAATACAATTTTCAAGCTGTCAAGCTTCACGATACACACTCCTTACCGCGCTTCCAGCAAAATTTTCGCATCTAGCGTAACTATGTAAACCGTTACCATGATTATACACTTGCCCCATAAAAATAGCAATATAATTTGACTTTTTTGCGGATTTCTGCTACGATTATATTGCTTTTACGGAGAGGTGTCCGAGTGGTTTAAGGAGCCGGTCTTGAAAACCGGTGATGTCGCAAGGCACCGTGGGTTCGAATCCCACCCTCTCCGCCATATGGAGTGGTACTCAAGAGGCTGAAGAGGACGGTTTGCTAAATCGTTAGGCTGGGTAACCGGTGCGGAGGTTCGAATCCTCTCCACTCCGCCACTTTGCATTATCGCCTTCCCTAAGGGAAGGCTTTTTTCGTGCCACAAAATAAATCTATTTATGTAAACAGCAAAAAGGCCCCGCATTGCGAGGCCATGGATCTCAATGGAGCTGATTATAGGATTCGAACCTACGACCTGCTCATTACGAATGAGCTGCTCTACCAACTGAGCTAAATCAGCGAAAATATGGAGCTGATTATAGGATTCGAACCTACGACCTGCTCATTACGAATGAGCTGCTCTACCAACTGAGCTAAATCAGCAATTTCATCAGTTCGTGACTGACAAAATATATTATATGCGAAAGCCGGTGCTTCTGTCAATATCTTTTTTTAAAATCTTTTCAGCCCGAACCAGCCGTCCTTGTCGTTCCAGAAAACCTGGGCACGCCAATCCATCCTGCCGCGGCTGTCATAGCTCGTAACGACCAACTGCTGATTCTCAATGGTGGTTTTCAGCTGATGCCATCTATCCGTACGGAACCCCAGATTGGCAAAGCTGTTCCAGGATACGTAGGTAGTCCAGACGCCACTGCTGTGCTTGCCCACCAACCAATAACCACAGCTCTTGCCCTGACGGTCAGCTGCAATCTCATAGAGGCGCATGGCTGGATCTGCCGTCTCAATTGCCCGCACACTGTAGCTTACGCCTGTATAGATGCCATCGAAGCTGTTGAAGGAAAGATAATCCTCCGCACCATCCGCACTCATCAGCCGCAGGACCTTGCCATCAGTGACGAACTTCACCTTGTTGCCCTCCTGGTCGCTGGCCGTCACCGTTTTATCGCCAATGGTCATGGCCTTGCTTACGCCGGTGACATTCATGGCACTAGCCACAGATCCTCCCCCAACCAATGCCGATACCAACAACGCACAGCCTAAAGCCTTTCCCCAACGATTCATAATCCAAACACCCTTTCTCCAATTGACTACTTGTAATAATTCTGCATGCCAGCCTGAAATCCTGCTATCTGTCCAGAAAATTTCTCTTCCCGCAGCCACCGTGGCACAAAAAAGGACTCACAATCCTTTTGAAAAGAATTGTGAGTCCTTTGGCCATCATGCCAGCAGGCAATCAAGCTTTAATTATTTGCTCATAGCTTCCTGTACAGCAACAGCTACAGCAACGGTCATACCAACCATCGGGTTGTTACCAGCGCCGATGAGGCCCATCATGTCAACGTGAGCCGGAACGGAGGAAGAACCTGCGAACTGAGCATCACCATGCATACGGCCCATGGTATCAGTCATACCATAGGAAGCCGGGCCAGCGGCCATGTTGTCCGGATGGAGCGTACGGCCCGTACCGCCGCCGGAAGCAACGGAGAAGTACTTCTTGCCGTTTTCGATGCAGTCTTTCTTGTAGCAGCCTGCAACCGGATGCTGGAAGCGGGTCGGGTTGGTGGAGTTACCAGTGATGGAGATATCAACCTTCTCAAGCTTCATGATAGCAACGCCTTCCTGTACGGATTCAGCGCCGTAGCAGCGAACCTTGGAACGGAGGCCATCGCTGTAAGCGATCTCGTTCACAACGTTAACTTTGTCAGCCTTGAAGTCGTATTCCGTTTCCACGAAAGTGAAACCGTTGATACGGCTGATGATCTGAGCAGCGTCTTTGCCGAGGCCGTTCAGGATAACGCGCAGGGGGTTCTTACGAACCTTGTTAGCCGTCTGAGCGATACCGATAGCACCTTCAGCAGCTGCGAAGGATTCGTGACCAGCCAGGAATGCGAAGCAGCCAGCTTCTTCGGACAGAAGCATAGCGCCGAGGTTACCATGGCCCAGACCTACTTTACGATGGTCAGCAACGGAACCCGGTACGCAGAAAGCCTGGAGGCCTTCGCCGATAGCTTTGGCAGCATCAGCAGCAGCCGTGCAGCCCTTCTTGATAGCGATAGCAGCGCCGAGGGTATAAGCCCATTTTGCATTCTCGAATGCGATCGGCTGCAGGTCGCCTACGATGTCGTAAGCTTTTACGCCCTTTTCATCGCAGATGGTCTTTGCTTCTTCAATGGAAGCAATACCATACTTTTTGCAAACTTCATTAATCTGGTCAATACGGCGTTCGTAGCCTTCGAATAATGACATTCTATTCATTCCTCTCTTTTACTTACAGAAATATCGCGGAAAGTGTTTCTTATTCTTCACGCGGATCGATCGTCTTGACAGCGTCAGCGAAACGGCCCTTGGTGCTGGTGTTGGCTTTGATAGCTTCGTTAGCATCTTTGCCAGCACGTACAGCTTCCATAACCTTGCCCAGCTGAACAACTTCGTAACCGATTACGCGGTTTTCTTTGTCCAGGCCGAGTTTCGTTACATAGCCTTCTGCAAGTTCGAGGTAACGGGGACCCTTCTTGAGGGTGCTGTACAGCGTACCCGTCTGGCTGCGGAGACCTTTACCCAGGTCATCAAGGCCAGCGCCGATGGGCAGACCGTCATCGGAGAATGCAGTCTGAGAACGACCGTAAGCAATCTGCAGGAAGAGTTCGCGCATAGCGGTGTTGATGGCATCGCATACGAGGTCAGTGTTCAGAGCTTCGAGAACCGTCAGGCCCGGCAGGATTTCTGCTGCCATAGCTGCGGAATGAGTCATACCGGAGCAGCCGATGGTTTCAACGAGAGCTTCCTGGATGATGCCTTCCTTGACGTTCAGGGTCAGCTTGCAGGCACCCTGCTGAGGTGCGCACCAGCCGATACCGTGAGTCAGGCCGCTGATGTCCTGCACGTTCTTGGATTTTACCCATTTGCCTTCTTCAGGAATGGGAGCAGCACCATGGTGTACTTCCTGGGCTACGCATGCCATGTCTTCCACTTTTTGTGAATAAGCAATCATTGTTCGTATTCCTCTCTTTTTCTAAAATATAATACTTGAGGATCTTCCTCGGGCAAGGGGCTAGCATAGGCAGGCGGATGCCTGCCCTCCTTGCTCAAGGGAGACTGCCTCTATCCGCTGATTAAAGTTCCACCAGATTCTTGCCCGTCATTTCAGCCGGGATCTCCACGCCTGCCAGCGTCAGGAGAGTCGGGGCGATATCGCAGAGGGCACCATCCTGTACGGATTTCACGCGGTCAGATACCACGATGAAGGGTACGGGGTTGGTGGTGTGCTTGGTGAAGGGCTGGTCGTTTTCATAGTCCATCATCTTGTCGGCATTGCCGTGGTCAGCAGTGATGCAGACCTCGCCGCCAACTTCGCGGATGGCATCCACAAAACGGCCTACGCAAGTGTCCACGGTTTCCACAGCCTTGATAACAGCCGGGAATACGCCCGTGTGGCCAACCATGTCGCAGTTTGCATAGTTGAGGATGATGAAGTCGTATTTGCCGGATTTGATGGCCTCTACAACTTTATCCGTAACTTCCACAGCGCTCATTTCCGGCTGGAGGTCGTAAGTAGCAACCTTCGGGGACGGAACGAGGATGCGATCTTCACCCTTGTAGGGTTCTTCCACGCCGCCGTTGAAGAAGAACGTAACATGTGCGTACTTCTCGGTTTCGGCAATGCGCAGCTGCGTCATGCCCTTGTTCTGGATGATCTCACCCAGCGTGTTGTTGATGGATTCAGGCGGGAAAGCTACGAGAGCGTTCATGCCGTCTTCATACTGGGAGAACGTAGCGAAGGGAACCTTGAGGTTCTCATCGCGTTCGAAGCCGTCAAAGGTCTCATCCACGAAGGAGTGAGTCAGCTGACGGGCACGGTCCGGACGGAAGTTGAAGAAGATGGCGCCGTCGCCGTTCTTCATGCCTTCATAGCCCTTGACCACGAAAGGAACAACGAATTCATCGTTGACTTCATTGTCATAGCTTGCCTTGAGGCCGGCTACAGCGCTGTCAGCGCTGACGCCTTCGGCATGAGCGATAGCTTCATAAGCCTTGACCACGCGTTCCCAACGGTTGTCGCGGTCCATAGCATAGTAACGGCCGCTGACAGTTGCGATGCAGCCTACGCCGATCTCTTTGCACTTGGCTTCGAGTTCTTCGAGATAAGGCTGAGCACTCTGGGGCGGCACATCACGGCCATCGAGGAATGCATGCACATACACTTCCTTGATGTCGTTTTTCTTGGCCATTTCCAGCAGAGCATAGAGGTGATCCTGATGGCTGTGTACGCCACCCGGAGAAACGAGGCCCATCAGATGCAGGGCACCGTTCTGCTCTTTCACACCGTTCACGATGGACATCAGCGCTTCGTTCTTGAAGAAGTCGCCATTCTTGATGTCGCGGGTGATGCGGGTCAGCTGCTGATAGATGATGCGGCCGACACCGATGTTGGTATGACCAACTTCGGAGTTGCCCATCTGACCGTCAGGCAGGCCGACGTATTCGCCGGAAGCCTGCAGCTGGCTGGTCTTATAGTTTGCAAGAAGTCCGTCGAGTACCGGCGTGTTGGCTACCTGTACAGCGTTGTTCTTGTCGGTTTTGTCACCGAGGCCGCAGCCATCCATGATGATGAGGGCCACAGGTGCATTTTTAAGAGTTGCCATGTTTTTTATATGCTCCTTCTAAGAAACACAGATTAGAAGTTTACGATAGCGCTGAAATCTTCAGCCTTCAGGGAAGCACCGCCTACGAGAGCGCCGTCAACGTTCGGCTGCTGCATGAGGTCTTTGATCGTAGCCGGTTTCACGCTGCCGCCGTACTGGATGCGGATAGCGTCAGCTGCCGTCTGGTCGAATTTCTTGGCAACAGCTTCACGGATAGCCTTGCAGACTTCTTCAGCCTGTTCGAAGGTAGCCGTCTTGCCCGTGCCGATAGCCCAGATCGGTTCATAAGCGATAACGAGTTTTGCAACTTCGGAAGCTTCGAAACCTTCGAGAGCAGCATTGATCTGAGCCACAACGTGGTCGATGTAAGTGCCAGCTTCGCGGATTTCCAGGGATTCACCGCAGCAGATGATCGGCGTGATGCCAGCAGCAAAAGCAGCACGAGCGCGCTTGTTTACGCCTTCATCCGTTTCACCGAAGTAGTCACGGCGTTCGCTGTGGCCAAGTACAACGTAATCTACGCCGATTTCGTTGAGCATGCCCGTGGAGATTTCGCCCGTGAAAGCACCTTTTGCTTCCCAATGAACGTTCTGTGCGCCAACATGGATGTTGGTGCCTTTAACAGCTTCGCAAACGGAAGAAAGAGCCGTAGCCGTCGGGCAAACCACAACGTCTACCGTAGCATCCTTAACGAGAGGAGCCAGAGCCTTAACCAGCTCAACGCCTTCCTTGATCGTGTTGTTCATCTTCCAGTTGCCTGCAATAATCGGAGTTCTAGCCATTATAATAGCCTCCCATATATTATTATTTTATATTTTACTTATCTGCAATAGCTGCCACGCCCGGCATCTCTTTGCCTTCGAGGAATTCGAGGGTTGCGCCGCCGCCCGTGGAAACGTGGGAAATCTTGTCCGTGAGGCCAGTCTTCTTCAGAGCTGCTACGGAGTCACCGCCGCCAACGATGGAGATAGCGCCTTCTTCCGTTGCCTTAGCAACAGCTTCAGCCACAGCCAGGGTGCCTTTAGCGAAAGCGTCGAATTCGAATACGCCCATAGGACCGTTCCAAACAACCGTCTTAGCGCCTTTGAGGGCTTCAACGTATTTTTCGGAAGTCTTGTCACCGGAATCCAGTGCCTGCCAGCCATCGGGAACTTTGTCCACGTCTACCATCTGGGTGTTGGCATCAGCAGCGAACTTGTCAGCGATAACCAGGTCAACCGGCAGGATTACTTCTACGCCCTTGTCTTCTGCTTTCTTCAGCAATTCGCGAGCCAGGTCATACTTGTCCGGTTCGCAGAGGGATGCACCGATGGGCAGGCCTTTAGCTGCATCAAAGGTATGAGCCATGCCGCCGCCGATGATGATCTTGTCGACTTTATCGATCATGTTGCTGATTACGCCGATCTTATCGGAAACCTTAGCGCCGCCGATGATGGCAACAAACGGATGCTGCGGAGCTTCCAGCGTCTTGCCGATGTAGTTGATTTCTTTTTCCATCAGGAAACCGGCAACAACTTCCACATACTGAGCGATACCAGCGTTGGAAGCATGGCCGCGGTGGGATACACCGAAAGCGTCGTCAACAGCTACATCAGCGAGGCTTGCCAGCTGTTTTGCAAATTCCGGATCATTTTTCTTTTCGGCTTTGTGATAACGGAGGTTTTCCAGCAGCAGGACTTCGCCAGCCTTGAGGTCAGCAGCAGCTTTTTCAGCAACTTCGCCCACGCAGTCAGAAGCCCATTTCACATCTTTGCCCAGGAGTTCGGACAGATGAGCAACGAGGTGCTTCGTGGAGAACTGGGGTTCACGAGCTTCGGTCGGACGGCCGATATGGCAAGCCAGGATTACAGCAGCGCCGTTGTCCAGCAGGTAGTTGATGGTCGGCAGCGTGCGAACCATACGGGTGTCGTTGGTGATGTTCTGATTTTCATCGAAGGGTACGTTATAGTCAACGCGGACAAATACTTTTTTACCTTTGACGTCAATATCTTTCAGGGTTTTCTTATCCATTTGTAAACCTCCACAATAATAAATTGAGGCCCGGCCCAAGTTTGCCAGGCCGGACCTCAATAGATCTTCGTAGTATGAAGTTATGCTACAGTCAAATAATTAGCCGAGTTCAGCGAAGTATTTGATCGTACGAACCATCTGGCTCGTGTAGCTGTTTTCGTTGTCGTACCAGGATACAACCTGTACCTGCGTGCCACCTTCAACCGGGTTAACCATGGTCTGCGTAGCATCGAACAGGGAACCGAAACGCATGCCAACGATATCGCTGGATACGATTTCTTCTTCGTTGTAACCGAAGGATTCCGTAGCTTCCTTCTTCATCTGAGCGTTGATCTGTTCAACCGTAACGTCGCCCTTGACAACAGCGTTCAGGATCGTCGTGGAACCAGTCGGGGTCGGAACGCGCTGTGCAGCACCGATCAGTTTGCCCTTCAGTTCAGGAATTACGAGGCCGATAGCTTTAGCAGCACCCGTGGAGTTCGGAACGATGTTGCAAGCTGCTGCACGGCTGCGACGGAGGTCGCCTTTACGCTGCGGGCCATCCAGAGTCATCTGGTCGCCAGTGTAAGCGTGGATCGTGCACATGATACCGGACTGGATCGGAGCCAGGTCATTCAGAGCCTTAGCCATCGGAGCCAGGCAGTTCGTCGTGCAGGAAGCAGCGGAGATAACCTTGTCTTCCTTCGTCAGGGTTTCATGGTTAACGTTGTATACGATAGTCGGGAGGTCGTTACCAGCCGGAGCGGAGATAACAACTTTCTTAGCGCCTGCAGCCAGATGTGCAGAAGCCTTTTCTTTGGAAGTGTAGAAACCAGTGCATTCGAGAACTACGTCTACATCATGCTTGCCCCAAGGAATGTCTTTTGCATCCTTTTCAGCGTAGATTTTGATTTCTTTGCCGTTAACGGTGATGCTGTCTTCGCCAGCCTCTACCTTGTCAGCGTACTTGTACTTGCCCTGCGTGGAATCATACTTCAGCAGGTGTGCGAGCATTTTCGGGCTCGTGAGGTCGTTGATTGCAACTACTTCATAACCCTCTGCATCGAACATCTGACGGAAAGCGAGACGGCCAATACGGCCAAAACCATTGATAGCAACTTTTACTGCCATTTGAAAAATACCCCCTAAATTTTTTAGAAGTTTCAGTTCTTACAGAGACTATAATACAATAACTCCCCCGCAAATGTCAATCTTTTTATCATAAATTACAGCAATTATTCTATGAATGCATCACATTTTTTTCAAAAAATTCTCAACGAATAAATAATAAGTGTTTTCGGATGAAAAATAGGGGTGGAAGTAATAAAAAAGCCTCCCCCTATGGGGGAGGTGGCACACGTAAGTGTGACAAAAGGGGCTTAGTCAATTTCCTTCCTTAAGCCCCTTCCACCGCTTACGCGGTTTCCCTCCCCCAAAAGGGGAGGCTGTAGTCATCATAAATGATATTTATGCTTATGCTCTTTCGGCTTCTTTTTCCATTTTCTCCAGTTCCAGCATGGCCTGCACATAGATGGCACATTCCAGACGCTTCTTCTGGATCTCGCAACCCACTTCGTAGGGCTGGCGGATATCGCCATGGAAGAGATCCGCATTGGCATGGCAGCCGCCGGAGCAGAAGAATCTCGACCAGCAGTCGCGGCATTTTTCCTTGTTGAGCACATGGCTTTCCCGGAAGTACTGGGGCAGTTTCATGTCCGTTACGCCCTCATCGAGGCTGCCCAAACGATAGCCTTCTCGGCCTACGAACTGATGGCAGGGATAGAGGTCACCATTTTCCGCCACAGCGAAATACTCATGACCAGCACCGCAGCCAGACAGGCGCTTGGCCACGCAGGGGCCGTTGGAAAGATCCATATTGAAATGGAAGAAGAAGAAGCCCTTGCCCTCGTGATGGCGTTTCATATAAGCTTCGGTGAGCTTGTCGTATTCCGCATAGATGCGCGGCAGGTCTTCCTCCGTGAAGCCCAGCGGGCTGTCCTTCAGCACAACCGGTTCCATGGACAGGATATCGAAGCCCTCATCATTCATGGAGAGCACGTCCTTGGTGAAGTCCATATTGTTCTTCGTGTAGGTGCCGCGCAGGTAGGTGTAGACACCGCGGTAGTCCCAATCGCCGCCCTTGCGGGAATCCAGGCATTTATGGAAGTTCTTGATGGCCCGGTCATAGGAACCATTGCCGCCCACATCCGGACGCATGGCATCATGGACTTCCTTGCGGCCATCGAGAGACAGCACCAGCGAGAAGTCATTGTCATTGAGCCATTTGATGTTTTCATCATTCAATAAGAGGCCATTGGTGGTCAGCGTCAGCTTGAACTTCTTGCCCGTTTCCTTTTCGCGCTGGCGGGCGTATTCCGTCACCGCCTTGACGGTCTTCATGTTGATCAGCGGTTCACCGCCGAAGAAGTCCATCTCAAGATGCTTGCGGGGACCGCTGCTCTTTATGAGGAAGTCAACAGCCTTTTTACCCGTCTCGGGACTCATGATGGCCCGTTCCTGACCGTAGCTGCCACCATCGCCGAAGCAGTATTTGCAGCGCAGGTTGCAGTCCTGGGCAATCATCAGGCACAGGGATTTCACGAGCCCCTTCTGCTTGAACGTCGGCGGCACATCAATGTCCGGGGCAAAGAGTTCGCCGGCATCCATCAGCGCATGGAGTTCATCCAGAGCTTCTTCCAGATCTGCCTTCTTATAGCTGTCCTGCCAAGCAGCGACGACAGCGGCATCATTTTCTCCGTCAAAGGTATCCATGATATCATAGATCATTTTATCGATAACGTGCACAGCACCGCTGTTGATATCCAATAATATATAGGTACCATTCTGCACGAATTTATGAATCTTAGCTTTCATTATAACTCCTAACTAACACAAAGCAGAAATAAAAGTAAAAAGCCCTCCCCAAGGGGAAGGCCCATAATAAAGCAATTGCTTACTTTTCGCAAACCTGATTGCCTACCGTGCAGGAAGTCTTGCACGCGGACTGGCAGGAAGCCTGGCATTCGCCGCAACCGCCGGTTTTCAGGGTCTTCTGCATGGATGGTTTGTTGACCGTCTTGATGTGTTTCATCATCTAGCCCTCCTATCAAAAAATAGAATCTTCTACATAGTATAACGCGAAATACACGATAACACAAGGGAATTATAAGAAAATTCGCCGAAAATTATTTCAGGTTATTTCAGGAACCCGTTGACGATCTGCTCCTCGGCTTCTTTTTCCGTCAGTCCCAAGGTCATCAGCTTGATGAGCTGGTCGCCGGCAATCTTGCCGATAGCGGCCTCATGCACAAGCATGGCATCTACATTATTGGCCTCCAGCGACGGTACCGCCAAGATACGGCCTTCATCCATGATGATGGAATCGCATTCCGTATGACCATGGCAGGCGGCATTGCCCACAATGCGCAGATCCAGCTTCTGATAGGACTTATCCTTGGCCACACCGCGGGACACCACATCGGCACTGGCATTTTCGCCATCCAGTGACACCTCGTATTCACTGTAAGCATACTGCGTGCCATGAGTCATCAGGCGTTCCCGCACAATCAGGCTGGCATCGGCCTTGAGATTGGCCTTGGTGGTGCGGCTGGTGGAATCCACGCCCTTGATCTGCACCATTTCCATCTCCATGGAGCTGCCCGCTTCCATGGTTACTTCCGTGACCGGGTTCAGGATGCGCTGGCCATCGCCCTGACCGGAGCCATAATGCTTCTCCACATATTTGACCTTGGCATTCTCGCCTACAAAGAAGCGATGCACACCGTCATGTTCCGAATCCTGATGACCGCAGTTGTCGATGCCGCAGCCGGCCACAATCACCACATCAGCCCCTTCGCCGATATAGAAGTCATTGTAGACTGTTTCCTTCAGGCCGCTTTCGCTCATGACCACCGGAATATGCACGCTTTCATTCTTGGTGCCGGGTTTGATGCGGATATCGATGCCGCTGCCATCCTCCTTGGAGGTTATCTCGATATTGGCACTGCTGCTGCGGCCTACCGATTTGCCGTTGGCCCGCAGGTTATACGCCCCCTGGGGCACATCATGGAGGTCTGCCACCTCCAACAGCAGTCTTCTCTGTATTTCATCCATTTTTACCATAGAGCGACCTCTCCTTTATTGAAACTTCCGGCACATGGGCATGCTGACCTCAGTGTCCATGATCTTGGGCAGAATAATATTCCCCGGACCCTGCTCCTGTACCCGGCCATCGGCCAGCACGATGATTTCATCGGCAATCTGCAGGATGCGTTCCTGATGGGAAATGATGATAATGGAACTTTCCTGGATCTCATTGCGCATTTTCTCAAAGATGCGGATGAGGTTCTGGAAACTCCAAAGGTCAATACCTGCCTCCGGCTCATCAAAGATGGACAGATTCGTCTTGCGGGCCAGGATCGTAGCAATCTCAATGCGCTTGAGTTCGCCGCCGGACAGGGAGCTGTTCACTTCCCGGTTCAGATAATCATTGGCACAGAGCCCTACCTCCGAGAGATAATCGCAAGCCTTGATATGGGAAATCTTCTTGCCGGCAGCCAGTCGCAGCAGGTCAATGACCTGCAGGCCACGAAAACGCACCGGCTGCTGGAAGGCAAAGCTGATGCCCATCTGTGCTCTCTCGGTAATACTTTTATCGGTAATATCCTGTCCATCCAAATAAATCCGGCCGGAGGTGGGCTGCTCAATGCCCGCAATGATCTTGGCCAGTGTGGATTTACCACTGCCATTAGGCCCCGTGATGACCACAAATTTCCGATTGTCCACAGTCAGGCTCAGGTCCTGAATGATATCCACCTGACTGTCGCCCTCGGTTACATGGAAGGAAATATTCTTCAATTCCAGCATATTTCAGCTCTCCCTTTTGATATACGAAATTTATTTCATTAACGCTCTTTATAATTATACCACGCAAAAAGCCCACTTGCCTATAAGAAAATAGGTCAAGCAGGCTTTTCTTTATGATTTTATCCTTTTTCAGTGGATTAGATCAAAAAAATTCATCCGTGGCCATAACCACCTGAAAAGACCCCACGGAACTGTGTACCCGCAGCCGCAGCTGATTACTGCCCCGGGGCTTGATATTTTCCCCAAAGCGGGGCAGTTCCAAATCCGTTTCGATCTCCTTCTCCCCCAGCTCCACGCTGAACATGCCATTGAGCACGTTGATGAATTCCTCGATGCTGTCCCGGGCCATTTCATCCATTTCCAGCAGTTCTTCCTCACTATAGCGTTCTGCCAGCTTCAGATACACCGGTTCACTGGCAATAAGGCCGGCAGCCATGGTGATATCCCCGCTCAGACACTGGGATGTTCCATAGCAGGGAATGGCCTCATCCTCCTCACAGGGCACCGACTCCACCACCGCTTCTGTATGCAGCATATTCTTCAGGGACTGGATAAAGAGCTCCACATAGGCCGGATAATGCTGACAGGCAGGAATATAATCACTGCCCATAGCCTGCAGTACCGCCGTGCGTACCGGACTGACATCCACCGCATCATCGGCCAGCAATTTTGCCGCAGATGATTCATCCTGTTCGGCATTCGCCAGAATCCTCCTTATTTCCTCCGGCGTGTATTTCCCCCGATTGTAAATACACTGAACTATGCTGAAATTACTGACCATTGGCAGCGACCTTCCTTCGCACCGTCTCAACTGCCTTCCTGATCTGCTCGCTGGTATAGGGTTTCTGGATGAAATCCATCGCCCCCATCTTGAGGGTGGTCATCAGTTTCTGCGGCGTGCCTGCCGAAGACAGCATGACCACCGGCAGATCCGGATTCACTTCCTTTATCACCTGCAGAGCCTCGATGCCGCCCACTTCCGGCATGACGATATCTAAGAATACACAGTCAATCTGTTCTTCCAGATTGAGCATCACTGCTTCCTTGCCATTCTGAGCTTCCAGCACCTCACAGTCCAAGGATTCCAGCTCCTGGCGCAGTTTCTTGCGCAGCAGCTTCGAATCATCCGTAATCAGTACCCGCAGTTTTCTATCCAAATTGGCCGCCTCCCCAGCGAAATAAAAGATTAGCAATTGCCTGTAATCTGTATTATTCGCCACGGTATTTTTATTTTCCTTCACACTTTCTTGACAAAACAAGTCTCCTGGTGCTATTATTTTCACAGTTAAATAAACCGTTGACGCGGAGATAACGTCAGTCATGCTTTTCCAGAGAGTCCGGGATGCTGCGAGCCGGATAGAACACAAGCTGGCAAATGGACCGCTGAGGGCGCACTGAAAAGTCTTTGCTGCTTAGTAGGCTGCGACGGAGGACACCCGTTAGTTGTCGGAGGTATGTTAGTATCTCGCTAAGGGCATGGCTTGGCCATGAAACAGGGTGGCACCGCGAAGAATTCGTCCCTGACAGAAATATTTTTCTGTCGGGGATTTTTTAGTTCCCCGGCAAGCAAAGGAGCTAAAACATCATGGAAAACGCAAACGAGAAAAAGATCATCCTCTCCGGTATCCAGCCCACGGGTGTCTTCACGCTGGGCAATTATCTGGGCGCCGTCAAGAACTGGCAGAAAATGCAGGAGGAATACAATTGCTACTACTTCATCGCTGACCTGCACTCCCTGACCATCCATATCGATCCCACCAAGCGCAAGCAGCAGACCTTGCAGGCTTTCGCCCTGCTCCTGGCCTGCGGCATCGATCCGGAAAAGAGCCTGGTATTCGTCCAGAGCCATGTCAAGAGCCATGCCGAGATGGGCTGGATCATGAGCTGCTGCTCCCAGTTCGGCGAGCTCAGCCGCATGACGCAGTTCAAGGACAAATCCAGCAAGCATCCCGAAAACATCAATGCCGGTCTCTTCACCTACCCGGCACTTATGGCTGGTGATATTTTACTTTATCAGGCTGACTACGTACCCGTTGGCGCTGACCAGACACAGCACCTCGAATTCACGCGCGATATTGCCACCCGCTTCAACCATAACTACGGCGAGATCTTCAAGCTGCCCGAAGGCTACTTCCCGAAGGCCGGTGCCCGCGTCATGAGCCTGCAGGAGCCCACGAGCAAGATGAGCAAGTCCGACACCAATCCCAAGGCGACGATTTCCATCCTCGACGAGGAAAACGTCATCCTCAAGAAATTCAAGAGCGCCGTCACCGACAGCGAAGCCGTGGTCTGCTTCCGCGAGGACAAGCCCGGCGTCAGCAACCTGATGACCATTTATTCCGCTATTACGGGAAAAACGATGGCAGAAATCGAAGCCGAATTCGCCGGAAAAGGCTATGGCGACTTCAAGGCCGTAGTCGGCCAGGCCGTCGCCGATGAGCTCAAACCCGTACGTGAAAAATACAACGAACTGATGAAGGACCGCAAGCACCTCGAAGCACTCATGAAGCAGGGCGCGGAACGAGCCGAATACATCGCCCGCAAGACGCTGACCAAGGCCAAGAAAAAAGTCGGCCTGCTGCCGGAAATCCGTTAATCGGCCCAAATACAACGAATTCAAAAACGTAACACAAATCCCGAGGGGGATGTTCCTGCGCGTTTTACACGCGAAGCGCGTACTAGCGCAGGAACATCCCCCTCGGGATTTAGCATATACATTCCCTCAACATTATTATACCTTGAACTTCTGCACTTCCCGCTGCAGATCCATCGCCATCCTGGCCAGCTCGTTGCTGGCATGGGCGATTTCCTGTACGGAGGCACTCTGTTCTTCGGTGGCCGCCGATACGGTCTCTGCCTCTTCAGCAGCACTGCGGCTTGTTTCGCCGATGGTGCGGACGTTGCTGACGATCTGCTGCCCGCTCTCGGCCATACCCGTGATGGCCGTAGAGATTTCCTGCACCTGGCTCGATACATTTTCCACGATCTCGATGATCTTGCGGAAGGACTCGCCCATGGACATGATATTTTCCGTGCCCACGCGGACTTCCTCACTGCCCGCCTGCATACCAGCTACAGCACTGTCCGTATCCCGGCGTGTCTCTTCGATCAGCGTGGCAATGCGATGGGCAGCTTCCTGCGAGGATTCGGCAAGCTTCCTGACTTCATCGGCCACTACGGCAAAGCCGCGGCCATGTTCCCCAGCCCGGGCCGCTTCGATAGCAGCGTTGAGCGCCAAGAGATTGGTCTGCTCGGAAATGCTGGAAATCGTATCCACGATCTGGCCGATTTCGCTGGAACGTTCGCCCAGCGCCGTAACCACCTTGGTGGATTCCTTGGTGGATTCTTCAATCCGCTTGATCTGGCCAATGGCTTCGTTGAGCGTCCTGCCACTATCCCGGGCCACAGCGGATGCTTCCCGGCTGTTAGCAGCTGCGGCATCGGCCTTGCCGGCAATCCCCTGGATATTGTCATTGAGATTTTCGATAGCTTCGGAGGTGGAGCTTACGGCTTCTAACTGTTCGCTGGTGCCCTGCGCCACTTTCACGATGCTGTCGGCCACCTGATTGGAGGCCTGTGCCGACTGGTCGCTGGTGGCATTGAGTTCTTCCGATGCCGCTGACAGGCTTTCGGCGGAAGCACTGACATTATAGAGCACCTTCCGCACGCCCTGCCGCATGGAGCGCACAGCCCCGGCCAGCTGACCTAATTCATTGCTGACCGTGATCTGCGCCGGACGATCCTGGAAATCGCCATCCGCCAGCAGACGCATCTCGTCCATCATCACAGCCAGCGGTCTCATGGAACGGTTGACCGTGATCCAGACGCCCAGGGAAATCAGCACGATCAGCACCAAAGAAATCAACGTCATGATCTTCAGCACCGTAGCCACCGGCGCAAAGAGCTCATCCTGATAGGCCACCGTGGCCATGCCCCAGCCTGTTGCCTTGATGGGATTATAGAAGGCAATCATATCTTCCCCATCGGCACGGGTGAATTTATAGACGCCAGCCTCGCCGGAGAGCATCTTTTCCCCCAGCGTACGCACGGCCGGATCATCGTCCTCAGAAATCTTCTTCTTCATGATGGACGCTTCATCGGGATTGACAATATAGGTACCTTCTTGGGAAACCAGCAGGCTATAGCCCTTTTCTCCCAACTTGAAATTGCTGACCTTATCCATCACGGCATCCACATAGATGGCCGCGAGCACCATGCCCACATTGGCACCGCTGCTGTCCTTGGCCAGCGCGATGGAGTTGACGATGATCTTACCCGTAGCCTGGGATATGACCGGCGAGGCCATAAAGCTGTCCTTAGCCCCCGTCATGGTTTCCTTATACCAGGCTTTATCCGCATTATGCATCTCCTTGAAACCGGATTTGGTCTGCCCATAGAGCACTCCCGAACCATCAAACGGCCCCCAGCTCACACTGTCATAGACACCAGGATAAATCTTTTCCATCAGCTTGAGCCGGTAGACGTTATTCTCATTCATCAGCTCCGGCGCATTCTGCAAATTCTTGGCCGCTGGCTGAGAAGCTGCTGTCTGCGTCTCCAGCATCCGCGCATCCAGCCACGACGATACCCCGCTGGCCACTTCCTGCGCATTCCGCAGGGAACTGGTCGTCAATTGCTCCTCAAAGGCAGAACCCACATAACGGAAAATAATCCCCGCCATCAACATAAGCCCGATAACCACGATTGGAATCACAAAAAATAAGATCTCCGCCTTAACCGTCCGTCCCCGTTCCGGAATAACCTGCTCAGCCATTATATCCCCTCCCCCTAGTATCGCATTCCGGCGCCCATGGAGGGGCGCCTGCGGACGTAAATCACGTGATGTGATTTCAGTCCGCGTTTTCGCCTGTGCCCGCAAGGGTATTTGGATACTTTTCTTTGCGCCAAAGAAAAGTATCACCACGAATTAAATATTCCAATGAATCATCGCCCGCATCGCCATCTCGGCATCGCCGTCATCAAATGCCTCCATTTCCGGCAACCAGTCTTCGGCGAACAGTGGCAGATCCTCCACCAGTTTCTTGATGAACTTGCTCACGGTCTGCATGGCCGCTTCATCCTGCGGTGAATTGAGGAACTGGCCCAGTATCCTGCCGACCTCCTCCATTTCCTCCGCCTGCAGGAAACGTGTCGCACTGTCCAGACTGGACAGGCGCAAGATCGGATAGCTGATATTATCCTCCGAAGTCATCAATGTCTCCGCCTTGACCAAAAGCCCGGCTTCCTTCAGCTTATCGGCCACATCTTCCCCGTCCGTACCTTCCGGCAGTTGCACCAGCACCAGATGATTTTCCGTCGGACTGCACAAGAGCTTGCAACCGGCACTGAGCAGCCCATTTTCCAATCCCCGGGCATTGTCTAGGACCTGCTGGGCATAATCCTGATATTCCATGCAATCTGCTTCCTTGAATACCAAAGCCAGGGACGCCAGTACATTTTTCTTCAGGGAGCTATGCCCCGTCTCAATCACGGTCCTGTCCAGAAGCTCCGCGATCTTTTCCTTGCAAAGGATAATACCATTCTGCGGTCCATGCAGGGCATCGCTGGCCGCAAAAGTCGCCACATCTGCATAAGGAACCGGCGAAGCAATCTTGCCCGCAGCCACCAGTCCGGAATTCTGGCCCAAGTCAATCCATAGATACGCCCCCACTTCATCGGCAATCTTCCGCAGCTGGGCATAATCAATATTGCGCGGATAGTTGACCGGCGAATAGATGATCATATCCGGACGATGCTTATGCGCCAGCGACTGCACCTTCGCAAAATTCAGCTCCAGCGTATCCGGCTCCACGCCAAATTTCACGAAATTATACTGCAAATCGCCAGTGCAATGCTCCGACTTGCGCAGGTTGAAGGAAAGCACCGTGTCTCCCTTTTTCAACAGCGCCAGCATCACGACACGGGAAGCAATCGCCAGACTGCCGGTACGCACGATCGCATGCTCTGCCCCATAAAGCTCCTTGGCCCGCGCCACCGCCAGCCGCTCCAGCGAACTGCGATGATGCGTCTTATGGTGATCAATGATCTCATCCCCCAGCGTACTGCCCTTCAGGAACGCAGCAAACGGCGAAGCCGCATTCGTGGTCGGTATCAACGACAAGGTGATGCGCTGCTGCTTAAGCGCCCGCTTCAACTGCCCGCAGAGTTCAGGATCAAAGGATTCTAATTTCGTCAGGATTTTCTCATTGGTCATATGTACTGTCCTTTCTAATCTATGACTATTTTTATATAAGATACATTTATTTTTATCACAAATGTAATTCGATAAAGAACGGCAAAATTCCTGCTCCTTATCAGTCTTTCGCTCACTCAATTCAGACGCACTCCCATTACCGGAAGCAAGCGTGGCGGGAAATGCCTGACCGGAGCGTAAGGCAATGGGCGTTAAGAAAATATTTTTCCTCCACCACAAAAAGAGTCATTAAAAGTCAGCTGTTTGAGCGCAGCGAGTTTTGACTTTTAATGACTCATCCAAGAGGAAAAATATTTTCAGCCCGTTGCCGAAGCGCAGGGCAGGTATTCCCCGCCACGCGCCTTGCACGACGAACCATAAGGGTAATCTTACTTATTCATGTCTTCCCATTTTTCTTCCAGTTCTTCCACGATGCGGGCATGTTCTTCTTCCGTCAGCGTAACCTTGCCGCGATAAACAAAGGCTGCAAGTACGAGCAGGATTACCGGAATCGCGAACATGATGAGCTGGAATTTCAGCAGGCTGCCAGCCGTGATGTCTGCAGCCGTAGCACCGCCGGTCATACCGACCCATACAGCCGTCAGACCTACGATACCACCCGTAACGGCACCGGAGAGTTTATCCACCAGCGGACGTACGCAGAGGCAGACCGCTTCATCACGATGACCGAGTTTCAACTGGCCATATTCCACAGAGTCCGTGATGGTCATGAGAACCACCAGGAAGATAAGGGGCTGCGGAAGGTTGAAGAGACCAGCAGCAACCAGAGCCATCCAAACATTGGTGCCGGACAGTGCATAGAGAATCAGTGCAGCCGTCATGATAGCCAGAGAGCTGAAGAACAGTTTGCGGCGGCTGAATTTCGTCGTGAGTACCGGGAAGAGAGCCACAGCCATCAGGCCGATAACCACGTTGATGATACCCAGGATAGAGAATTTCGTTGCATCACCGATAACATAGATGAAATAGTAAAGATTGAAGTTATTGACAATATTCTGACCTAAACCCAAAATCAAATAAGCGCAGGCTATCCACAGCAACTGGTCATTCTTGGCCAGAACCTTGAATACATCTTTGAAGGACGTATCCACCTTGTTTTCACGCAGAGCAGATTCCTGCTCCTTGGTGCCTATCCCCAGGATAATTGCGCCCAGCGTTGCAATACCGCCGCCGATGCAGGCAAAGGCAAACCAGCCCTGCGGATCGCCGGCACCGCCATTCTGATTGACGGAGAAATACAGGACAATCGGCATAACCATGATCGTAACGAGCTGGCCGCCGAACACAGAACCAATACGGGCAACCGTTGCCGTGATCTCACGCTCATGAGAATCAAAGGACAGGGCCGGAATCATGGACCAGATGGCTACGTCCTTAGCGGAGTAGAACACATCCATGATAAAGTAAACGATTGCAAAAAGAATCAGATAAAGGGTCGGATTGGAAACCGTCAGGCCGCCGAAATCCGTGAACAGCGCTGCCAGCGTGATGGCTGCTACGAAAGCACCCACGATAACCCAGGGCTTAAACCGGCCCCAACGGGTCTTCGTCTTGTCGATGATATTACCCATGAACGGATCGATGAACAGCTCTGCCACACGCAGAACCATGATGATGGTCGTAACAACACCGATCATATAAGCATCCCGGCTGGGATTGTTGGACGAGAAAAGATTACTCGTCACGAAAATCATAAAATAAGTTGCCAACATGGCGTAAAATACGTCATGGCCAAAGGTACCGCAAGCGTACGCAATGCGCGGCCACATGCTGTTTTTCTTCTCTGCCACTGCTACTGCCTCCATAACTAAAGTCCTCCCCAATCAGCCTTTGATCTCACGCATATAGGCAATCAGCCCGTCTGCGATCTTTTCCAGATCACCGGAGCTGGTATTCACGACCAAATCGTAATTCTCCCCAGCGCCCCAGGTGCGACCCGTATAATAATTATAATAGCGGGCACGCTTCTCGTCTTCCTTGTCCAGTTCCTTGAGGCTCTTGCCATCATAGACTTCCTGGCCACGCTTCTCGCGGAAATCATCATCTGCGCAGACGAAGATAGAGAAAACGTTATCTAATTTGCGCAGAGCATAATCCGCACTGCGTCCCAGGAAAATACATGGACCATCTTTGGCAATCTTGCGGATAGCCGCCGACTCGCTCATGAACATCTCCTGACTGCTGCTGCCCATATGGGTGCCAAAGGAGTGGAACGGGATGAAGCTCAGGGACAAAGGCTTGACCTGATTTTCCATCTCCAGCAGTTCTTCCTCGCTCAAATCGTCAATGCCCATTTTGGCTGCGGCAATATGGACGATCTGACGGTCATAGAGCTTGATGCCCAGCTTCTTGGCCATAATCTCTGCCAGTTCACGTCCACCAGCACCATACTGACGGCTGATGGTTATAACAGTATTTTCCATTCTGAATCCCCCTCATTGTGTTTGGAAAATAAATGTAAACGTTTTCTTTAGATCTAAAAAATAAATATCGCCTTACCATTGAAATCATTCTCGCTTTAATCAATAGTAAACGATTTCCTTATCTATTATTATAGCGTGTTTCGGAAATAATGCAATATGTTTAATAAAAATAGTAATTTTCAGATTTCAATACCAAAGCATATTATCATCACATATAAATTGCAGTTTGTCGGCGCGTTCGTGCTGAAGGCATCCCGTTCATACGCAGTCAGGGGTTCACGGGGGAGTACTTTTTCTGTTTCCGCTAAAACGACCCTCTCGGCAATTTTAGAGCTGTTTAGCCAGATGGCGCCGGGCAAGACCGGCGGCGCGTCTTTCAACGTGCTTTCTGGTAACTGCCTGCCTCGGGCCGGTCTTCGCTGCGCTCAGACAGTCGCTCCCACAGAAAAAGCACTCCCCCGTTCGCCCCCAGCCACGATTTTTGCAATTGGCACGAACCCGGTTCTCCCGTAACAAGAACATCGATGTGCTTGTATCCTCCAGCCGGAACATAGCAGCATTGACAAATGTAACTCTGGGTGGCGGTGGAGATGCTTTTCCGCCGGCGGAACGACTGCCTGAACGAAGTGAAGGCTGGCCCGCAAACAGCATTTGCTGGATGCTTCGTTGATGGACGCGCCGCCGGACTTGCCCGGCGCAGGTTACTGGAAGATGCGTACTTCTGCTGGCGGGTCATTTAGTGCAGCGGCGGAAAAGTATTCCCACCGCCGCCCCACTGCTCTGTAACAAAAGCGTTCAGGCTCGCACCTACAAACTGCAATTTACAAAAAGCCCGCCGACATTTTCATGTCAACGAGCTTTTAGCTGTTGGGGAATATTTTATTTCTTCGCAAACACCCACATGTACCCGGCAAAGTCCGTGTCAATCTTCTCCACGCCTAAGCCATTATACATGAGTTCATCGCCATAGAATACCTGTCCCACCTGATCAAGGGCCTTCTCCCCGCCAAAGTCCATGCTTGTGCGCTGGGCCGGCAGATAGTCCGTCAGTTCGTATTCCGCATCTGCGTCAAGAGCCGTCAGCTGCAGGGTACGGATGGGTGTTGCCGGTTCAGCCAGGGTCTTGAAGTACAGCACGATCACTTCCCTGCCATCTTGGCTGACAAACTGCCAGGCCGTCTCATTCTTCGTGCCAGTAAAGGGCGTCAGAAGACGATAGAACTTGCCCAGCTGCAGCGTCGGACGCAGCTTCTTATACAGGGCTACATGCTGCTTCACCTGCTCTTTTTCCGCCTCGCTCATGCGGGTGATGTCCAGCTCATAGCCAAAATCCCCGCCAAAGGCGCAGAGGGTGCGCGTCTGCAGGCTGGTCACGCGCCCCACCTGATGGTTTGGCACCACGGATACATGGGCGCCCATAGTCAGCGGCGGGAATACCAGGCTGGTGCCGCTCTGGATGGAAAGACGGCAGACGGCATCTGTATTGTCGCTGGTCCAGGTCTGGGGCATATAATAGAGCATGCCCGCATCAAAGCGGCCGCCGCCGCCTGAGCAGCTCTCCCAAAGGATATGGGGGAACTTGACCGTCAGGCGTTCCAATACATCATAGAGCCCCAGCACAAACCGTGTCTTGGTTTCCCCCTGATGCTCGCTGGACAATGCCCCGGAGAAGGCTTCCGTCAGATGGCGGTTGAAATCCCATTTGACATAGTCGATTTCCGCCGACTCCAGCACATCCCCCACGGCCTTGACGATATAATCACAGACTTCCGCCCGCGACAGATCCAGCACCAGCTGATGGCGGCCAAAGCTGTTCTCATAATCCGGCACATGCAGAATCCAGTCCGGATGGGCACGGAACAGCTCCGAATCTTCGGAAATCATCTCCGGCTCGAACCACAGGCCGAATTTCAGTCCCCGTTTATGGGCAGAAGCGGCCACGCCCTTCAGGCCCTGCTTGAGCTTATCCGTATTGACGAACCAATCCCCCAGACTGCTGTTGTCGTCATTGCGCTTGCCAAACCAGCCATCGTCCAGCACCAGCAGTTCCAAGCCCAAATCCGCCGCCGACTGGGCAAGGCTGTCAATCTTTTCCTCATCAAAATCGAAATAGGTGGCTTCCCAGTTATTGACCAGAATTGGGCGCAGTTCATGCTGATGCCTGCCCCGCACGATATGTTCACGTACGGTCTGATGGAAGACCTGACTCATGCCATTGAGGCCCTTATCACTGTAAACCAGCATGGCTTCCGGCGTCTGGAAGTTTTCCCGCGGAGCCAGATGCCATTTGAATTCAAAGGGATTGATACCGCCGATGACGCGGGTGGTGCCAAACTGCTCCACCTCCGTCGTAAAGGAAGCCTCGCCGCTCCAGATCAGGCTGAAGCCATAGACCTCGCCACTCGTTTCGCCGGCATCCCTGCGGGCCAGCGCCAAAAACGGCGACTGCTGATGGGAGCTGGCCCCTCTGCGGCTGCCCGTTTCCTGCACGCCGCGCATCAGCGGCACGCGCTCTAAGCTGCGCTCTGCCGCATGGCCGCCGTAGAGGCTCAGACGGTCAAAGTCATGGTCCGCAAAATCCAGCGCAAAGCTGGCAGCATTGGTGAGATCCAAGGCCTCACTGTCGCAGTTGGTCAATCTTGCACTGCGGGTAAGCAGCGCCGAATCGGCCATCAGGGTATAGAGCAATTCCACCGCTAATTTTCCCTGGCTGTCCAGCAGATAGATATGCAGGGTTTCGGCTTCGCTTTCCTGGGCATAGACAGCCGGCAGGCCGGCAAATTTCGGCTTGCCCTTGGTAATCTTATAGCCATCGTAGAAGAGCTCCGTCACCGTCGTGCCATTGCCGAGCCGCACCTCATAGGCGGGCAGGCGGTAATCCCCATGGCCATAGGACGGATATTCCTGCTGCACCACATCCAGGGAGAACGTGCGCTCATTGGGATATGCTGCCGGCTGGGGCGAAAACGCCCGGTCAATGGACTGCAAAGGCGAGCTGTCCCGGAACTTCTTCAGGGGGCGGCCCCAATAGCGGTGCAGGAGATAACGCTCCCGCACCACCTGCAGCACATAGCTGACATGGTCATTATGCAGATGGAAAATTCCGGTTGACTGGTCAAAATCGATCATGATTGGCCTCCTTATACTTAGATCCCTTTAAAGAAAAATTCCAGATGTTTCGTTTCGTTCTGCAGGCGATATTCCGGGAGTACCGGTGCGCCCCAGGTATCATCGCCGCCGACGCCGCACTGGCCGGACGAAGCCCGCAGATAAGTATGGTGCACCTGCGGCAGGTCATAGCTATGGCGGGCGTTTTCGAGTTCATGGGCGCTGTAGGGCAGCGCCGAAGCGGACAGGGGAATATCGCCGCTGATGCGCACGCCTCTGCCCCGCTTGTCGGTGACTTCCAGCCAGCGCACGCCGTTATGGTTGCCACATTCCTGCGGCAGCAGATACTCTTCCATTTCTCCTGCGACCGTAGAATTGAAGATGCCCAGTTTGGCCCCTTCCTGACGGTCAATATAGTTGGCCTGCGGGCCGAAGCCATAATAGCGCAGTTCACTGTAGTCTGCCGGCAGGGTGAAGAGCATGGCAAAATCCGGAATCTCCGGCAGGCCGGCTGCCTGCTCATAATCCAGCTCCGTCTTCAGGCTGCCATCGGCGCAGACCGTATAGGTCAGCTGACAGGAAGATAAGGGCTGTGTCGCCAGTTCATAGGTGAAACGCACGCTGACATTGCGAGCATCATATTCCTGGATGCCCAGCTGGCCGAACCAGTTGAACTCCTGCCAAGCGCCTTCCAGCAGCATTTCCTTCTTCACACAGCGGCGGTAAAGGCTGGCCAGTTTCCACTGCGCCACGGCAAAGTCACGGCGGCAGCCGTAATCGTTGTCAACAGGGGCACGCCAGAAGGAAGGTTTCGGCATTTCCTCCAAGAGTTCCACACCATCGTATTTATAGGAAACGATATTGCCCTGCGCACTGGAAAACAGGATTTCCCCGCCAGCGAACTGCACGCCGAGATTGATATCGCCCCGTACTACATGCAGGGGTTCCTCACTGCGCTCCGTCAAGGGCAGATTCGCAGTATAATGCGCCGGTCCGCTGACTTCGCCATCGGCCACAGCTTCAGCGGGACTTGCCACTTCGACTTCCTCGACCTGCCATACGCCCTGACCGAAGGCCATTTCATGACCTTTCTTGGCCCAGGCCGTATCCTCTTTCAAGACCAGCGCTGCCGTCAGACACTCTTCTCCGGCATCGGTCACCGGCAGGTCCATAAGTTCCAGCCGCAGGCTTTCCCCAGGCTTGACACTCGGTGCTGACTCGGTCTTTTCCCAGACCTTCCTGCCATCCAGCAGCAATTCATAATGCAGGTCATATTCCGCTGCATCCGTGAACAAGCTGATATTTTCAATGGTTACGCCGTCGGCTTCCACCCGCAGATGGAAATCCTGATAGTTGAACTTCACATCCTGCAATTTGGCCGTAAGCTTGCGGTCCGCATAGAGGATGCCATCCCCGCTGAAATTATAGTCGCTGGAGCGCTCGCCGAAATCGCCACCATAGGCCAGGAAGTCCTTGCCATAGCGGTCTTTTTTCGCCAGCGCCTGATCGACGAAATCCCAGATAAAGCCGCCCTGATACAGAGGCTCCCGCTCCGTGAGTTCCGTGTACTTGTGCATGCCGCCGTTGCTGTTGCCCATGCTATGGGTGTACTCGCAGCAGATAAAGGGCTTATCCCTGTGCTCAGCCAGGAATTTTTCGATATCGGCCACCTTCGTATACATCTGGCTTTCCATATCACTGGTGGCATTGTATCTTCTATCCCAGAAAATGCTTTCATAGTGCACGAGGCGCGTGGGATCCGTCTTGCGGAAATACTCGCTCATGGCAAAGATATCCTTGCCGCCACAGGACTCATTGCCGCAGGACCAGATGATGATGGACGCATGGTTCTTATCCCGTTCCAGCATGGATTGGGCGCGGTCGAGGATGATTGCCTGCCATTCATCATGGTCATTGGGCAGGGTATTTTCATCGCGGGAGAGCACGCCGTTCTTCTGCCATGTGCCATGGGTTTCAAGATTCGTCTCGTCAATCACATATAAACCATAGCGGTCACAGAGCTCATAGATATAACTGCTGTTGGGATAATGGGAGCAGCGCAGGGCATTGATAATGTGCTGCTTCATGGTGATGATATCCTGCTCAAAAGCCGCCGGATCCATGGCCCGTCCGCGATAGCAGTCGAACTCATGACGGTTCACGCCCTTGAACACGATACGCCGGCCGTTGATCTTCATGATATTGCCATCCATCTTGAATTCGCGGAAACCCACGTTATAGGGAATGACTTCCTGCAGATTGTCCGCTTCATCGTAGACAGCCAGCAGCAGTTTATAGAGATAAGGGTGCTCTGCGCTCCAAAGCTTGGCGCCTTTCACCGTCAGGATAAACGCATCCTGGCCCTCAGCCCCGGTGATATCCTCCTCCGCCAGCATTTCCCCGTTAGCAGAGAGCAGGCTGATTTTGACCTTTTTCATGGCAGCATTGGACCAGCTGATCTGCCCCGTCAGTTTTCCATCTTGGTAATCGTTTTCTGGAAGGGCCGTGATTTTCAGATCTTCCAGATGGATTTCCGGTTTCGTATAGATGCTCACTTCCCGGAAGATCCCGCCAAAGCGCCAGAAATCCTGGTCCTCGATCCAGCTGCCCGAAGAGAACCGATAGACGCGCAGTGCCAGCTTGTTCTCGCCCTCCGTGAGATACGGCGTCAGATCAAAATCCGCCGGGGTAAAGCTGTCCTCGCTGTAGCCTACATAATGGCCGTTGAGGTAAACTGCCACCGCTGACTCCACGCCGGTCAATGACAGATAGAGATTCTGCCAGCCAGCAGGCAGGCGGAAATACTTCACATAGGAACCCGTGGGATTGAAATGCTCCGGCACCTGACCGGGAAGCACGGCTTCATGTCCATCCCAGGGATAGGTCTGGTTCGTATACTGCGGCACGCCATAGCCCTCGAGCTGGAAATGCGCCGGCACTCTTATCGTATCCCAATCACGGCAGTCAAAGTCCGGCTGCTCAAAGCCCTGCGGCGCCAGGCGCGGATTCTTCGCATAGTGGAAATGCCAGAGTCCGTCCAGACTGCGCACGAAGGATGATTCTCCGCGATTCAGTTCTGCCATATCGGCATAAAAATGATGATCGCTATGTGCAGGCAGGCGATTCTCTTGGAAAAACTCAGGATTGGCCAATTGGGCCAGAGAAAATCTGGATTCAGACATGGTATTTCCTCCCTAAAATCTATATAGTAAGCTTACTGGACACCTAACGGTGTCCACACGCCCTTACACGAACACTAAGCTCTCACTGCGCCTTTGGCTTGTGTTCGCTAAATGCTCATAGTAAACGATTTCTTTTCTTTCTACGCTCATTATACACGCAAAAATAAGAAAAAACAAGCGATATTTTCGCTTGTTTTTTCAAGGTATACTATGGCTTACAAAATTGGTATTTTCAAATCACAAGGACTTTACGAAGTCTTCCCCCAGCTGGCGGCAATCGGCAAGTTCCGCATCCCCGGGAGCATTTTCGACGATCAGACCGTCGGAGAACAATTTGGCACCATCCCCGCGGGTGCGCTCGGCCCAGCTTTCCATCCAGGCGCCGCCGCCCCAGCCGTAGGAGCCAAAGAGCGCCACGGGCTTGCCGGACAGGCTTTTTTCTGCATCCGTGAAGAGCGGTTCAAAGGAACCTTCTTCGAGCACTTCATCCCCCATGGCCGGGCAGCCAAAGATCAGCCCATCATAGTCAGGCACGCTGGAGGCCTTGAAGGATTCCACTTCAAAGAGACTCACATCCCCGCCAGCCCCTTTGGCACCTTCTTCAATAGCCTTGGCCATGGCTTCGGTATTGCCCGTGCCAGACCAATAAACGATCGCAACTTTACTCATAGATAAACCTCCTTATTTATACGGCCTTGACTAAATCGGGGAGACTGGCGCCCCCCTCCAGCCGCAAACAAAAATCCTGGGTACAGTCAGCATACAGATCAAAGAGCGCCCTTGTTTCCCGTTCGTTGACGTACACCTTCCAATAACCACTGTAGGCAAAATCCTGCCCTTTGTGCTGGATGAAACCGGCTACATCCTCCGGGGGATACCCCAGAAACAGGCCCACCTCATGGGGAAAGGATTTTTTGAGCTGCATCCGCATTTTCAGATACTCAAGCATCCCCATCAGGGTATCGTCATGACGATATCCCAGCTGCTTCAGTATCTTCTTCGCCGCCGGCTGAGCCAAATCCTTCAACAGGGACTTCTTCCGATAAAAGAGCAGGAGCACATATTCTTCCCCTTCTGACAGACGGAAAACCGATATACCCTTGCAGTTGAAACACGGCAGATAGTCAGCCAGCATGGCCTCAAAATCATCGAACCGGCTCTTCTGAAACGAGAGCAGGCTGGCCGTCTTGAGTCCCATCAGCATGGGAGCTGCATGAAAGCCCAGCAAGTGTTCAAAGCCCGCTTTCCCCAATTAGCATCACCTCACAAATGATAACTTTTATCGTTTGCATCACAAGGCTATTATAATGCAATTGATAATTATTTGCAAGATAAATTTATGACTGTCAGCAAAAACTTCCTTGCCACCTGCAAGCGGTTATTGTATTATAGTTATGTATTATTAAATTTTATTTTTATATAAATTATAATAATACAATATTACATCCGGGGCAAACGAAACCGCAATATAAAATTGTAACATTGTAATCATCCCGGAAGAAATTTTGGAGGTATCATATGTTAGGTCTTCTTATCGCCACCATCGTGGTGGTCTGGGTTGCCCGCTTCGTGCTCAAGAAGTATCCGGCGCAGCCTGTACTCTTTACCGCCGGCATCGTGATGATGATGCTGGCGCTCATCTTTGGCCTGGGTGAAATCCTGCCGGCCAAACAGTCCACTGGCTCCCCTTGGCTGGATATCATCCAGTCCATCAGCCTCGCTTTCAGCAGCCGCGCAGCCAAGCTCGGCATGATCATCATGCTGATTGGCGGTTTTTCCAAGTATATGGACTGCATCGGCGCCAGCACTTCGCTGGTACGCATTGCCATCAAACCGCTGAAGAAGCTCGGCCATCCCTATCTGGTGCTGGCCCTGACCTCTGTGCTGGGCAACTTCCTGGCCATGTTCATCAGTTCCGCTTCGGGCTTTGGCCTGTTGCTCATGGTCACGATGTATCCGGTGCTGGTTCGTCTGGGCGTAAGCCGGATTGCGGCCTGCGCCGTGATTGCCACCACTTCAGCACCGGGCTGGGGCCCCGCCGGTGCTGACAACATCTTTGCCGCCGAACTCATCGGCATGGACATCGTGCCTTACTTCATGCAGTATCAGGTACCTGTCGGCCTTTGCACCATCGCGGCGCTGGCCATCACCCACTTCTTCGTCCAGCGCCATCTCGATGCCAAGAACCCGGACGAAATGGCCGGCAAGGACGTATCCGCTGCCGTGACCGAGGAACAGGCCAAGGCTCAGGAAACGCCGGCTGTGCCTTCCTTCTATGCCCTGCTGCCCACCCTGCCATTGCTCTTAGTGCTCTTCTTCGGCCTCAATGAGAACACGGGCATCAATATGGATATCAGCCTGGCAACGCTTGTCAGCATCTTCCTGACCATGCTGATTGAATTCATCCGCCATCGTGACGGCCTCAAGGCCTGCAAGGATATCGGCGCCTTCTGGAACGGCATGGGACTGCAGATGGCTGCCGTCGTCACCCTCGTAGTCGCTGCCGAAACCTTCTCCAAAGGCCTGATGTCCCTCGGTGCCATCGATACCCTGATTCAGGGCGCGCAGAACGCCGGCTTTGGCGGTATCGGCATGATGTTCGTGTTCGTAGCCATCATCATCGCTGCCACCCTGATTACCGGCAGCGGCAACGCGACGTTCTTTGCCTTCGTGCCCCTCGCGCCGAAAGTGGCCGCACTGTCCGGCATTGCCCCGGTGCTGCTGGTACTGCCCATGAACTTCGTGTCCAATCTGGCGCGTTCCCTGTCGCCAATCGCAGCCGTCATGATCGTTGTCGCCGGTGCCGCCGGCCTCTCCCCGATGGATCTGGCCAAACGCACCTTTATCCCGGTTGCCGTGGCGACCGTGGTCAACATTGCGGTGACGCTGATATTGTTCTTCTAAAATCAAGAAAAGACGCCCATTATGAGGCGTCTTTTCTTGACAGGATATAGATTTTTGTTATACTTATTTCGGTGCTGTTTAGCGGTTAATATTTGCCCTCACAAGGGGGCTCGCCTTATGAATGAGTTGATTGTAGTACTGCTTCTTATCCTGCTCATCCTGATAGAGATAAAAAAATAAACCGCCCTAGCGACCAAACTGCGGCGGTTTAAGCGTTTAAAACTTTTACAACTGCGAGGGCGACCGCTGGGCGGCACCTTCATCTGCCTATATTATAGCATTTGCCCTATTGATTGGCAAATGCTATTTTTGAATAGACCTTTTTCATGTGGGGAGGAATTATTATGCTGAAAGCTCAGGATTTACAGCTCTATGCCGTGACGGACCGGCGCTGGCTGCGGGGAACATCCCTGGCCAGTGCAGTGGAACAAGCCCTGCAGGGGGGCGTGACCTGCGTACAGTTGCGGGAAAAAGATCTGCCTTTTGCGGAATTTCTGGCCAGCGCACGGGAGATAAAGGCACTATGCCAGCGCCATCATGTTCCTTTCATCGTGGATGATGATCTGGATATTGCGCTGGCCGCAGACGCCGATGGCCTGCATATCGGCCAGAAGGACATGCCCGCTGCCGAAGCGCGGAAACTGCTGGGGCCGGATAAGATATTGGGCGTCACGGCCAAAACCGTAGAGCAGGCCATCGCCGCCTGGCAGGCCGGGGCCGATTATTTGGGTTCGGGAGCCGTCTTTCCCACGGGCACGAAAAAAGATACCATTCCCCTGCCATTGACGGAACTCCAAAAGATCACCGCTGCCGTACCCATTCCCGTTGTCGCCATCGGCGGCATAGATGCCGGCAATATCAGCCAACTGGAGGGCACCGGCATTGCCGGCGTGGCGGTGGTGTCAGGAATCTTTGCACAGGCAGAGATAAAAAAGGCTGCAAGCGATTTACGACAGCTTATTCCCGCCTCCTCCAAGCGCTTCGCACCCACCTTCCCCGCAAGGGGAAGGCTGCCCGCTGTCCTCACCATTGCGGGCAGTGATTCCAGCGGCGGGGCAGGAATCCAGGCCGACCTCAAGACCATGCTGGCCAACGGCGTCTATGGCATGAGTGCCATCACCGCCCTGACCGCCCAGAATACCACCGGCGTAACAGCCGTGGCCAAAACCGAACCGGATATCCTCGCCGCCCAATTGGACAGCGTGTTCACCGATATCTTCCCGGATGCAGTAAAGACCGGCATGGTCTTTGACAGCGACCTAATTGCAGTCATCGCCGACAAGCTCACGCACTACCAAGCCAATAACATCGTCATAGATCCGGTGATGGTCGCCACCAGCGGCGCACGACTATTGAATGAGAATGCCATTTCCGCCCTGCAGGAAAAGCTCCTGCCCCTGGCCACATTGATCACGCCTAATCTGCTGGAGGCCGAAGTGCTGGCCGATAGAAAAATCCATAGCCACGAGGATATGGTGCAGGCGGCCCAAAAGCTCTATGACCGATACGGCTGCAATGTCCTCTGCAAAGGCGGTCACCGCCTCCAGGACGCAGATGACCTGCTCTATACCGCCGAAGGTGCGCACTGGCTGAAAGCGGAGCATATCGACAATCCCAACACGCACGGCACCGGCTGCACCCTGTCTTCTGCTATCGCCAGCCAGCTGGCCAAGGGCGAGACACTTCCCCGCGCCGTTCAACAGGCCAAAGCCTATATCACAGGCGCCCTCAAGGCCAATCTCAATCTGGGCAAGGGCTCCGGCCCCTTGCACCATGGCTGGAACCTGTAAAAAGGCAGGCATATTTTCAAATACGACAGATATCTGCAGGTGCCGGCAGTAAGTGCGAAATAAAAAACTGCTGCACGCTCAACAACGTGCAGCAGTTTTTATGCCACAATAGTTTATTCATCCGTCAGCATGGCCTGATAGATATCGCGGCGGCTGAGGCCTAAGGCCTTGGCCGCTTTTCGCATGGCTTCTTTCTTGTCCAATCCCTGAGCCATGAAATATTCGCAACAAGCCCTTGGTTCCTGCGGCAGTTCATTTTCGCAGGCCGTCACTTCACCGGTGAAGCCTTCGACGATGATCACATACTCGCCCCGCGGCGCATTCTCCTCGTAATGCGCCAGGATCTCCGTCAATGTCCCACGCTGGAATTCCTCGAATTTCTTGGTCAGTTCCCGGCCTAAGGCCACCCTGCGGTCACCTAAGACGCCATGCATGGCCTTCAATGTGGCTTTCAGGTGATGGGGTGCCTCATAGAAAATCAGCGTATCGGGATAGTGCTGGACAGATTCCAGCACTTCCTGCTGCTTCCTGCCGGTCTTGGGCAGGAAACCGATAAAGGTAAAACGGGTGGTATCCAGCCCCGAACAGATCAGTGCCGACAGGCCCGCATTGGCCCCCGGCAGCGGCGTTACCCGGAAGCCGGCTTCGATGGCCAAACCTGCCAGATGGCTGCCGGGATCGCAGATACCAGGCAGACCAGCATCACTGACGCAGACCAAATCATGCCCTTCCCGCATATATTCGATCAGCTCCGGTCCCTTGGTGAGCTTGTTGTGCTCATGGTAGCTGGTGAGCTTCGTATGGATGTCAAAATGCGTCAAGAGCTGACGGGTATGCCGGGTATCCTCGGCAGCAATCAGTTCCACTTCCCCCAGCATCCGCACGGCACGATAGGTCATATCCTCCAGATTGCCAATAGGAGTGGCACAAAGATAGAGTGTGGGAATCATATTTTCGTTCATAAACGCCTCATTTACATTCCATATATCTTCAAGATCTCATCGGTATAGGAATTATCTTCCTTATGCACAATCAAGGGCGGCAATACCTTGAGTCCGCCGGGACTGGCGCCGACTACGGCTTCCAATAGCATCATATTGGGAGCCTTGCCCTCTTTGGGCTGCACCATCTGCAGGCGCTTGACCTCCATCTGCTGTTCATGCAGGGCAACGATGATCTCGCCCAACCGTTCCGGCAGGTGCACCATACCGAAATGGCCGCCGAAGCGCAGGGCAAAACGTGCGGCCCTGACCACATCCTTCAACGTAGCCGTGAACTCATGCCGTGCCCGGGCTACGCCCGAGAGCTTATTGGCCTGCCCCTCACCCACCGGACGATAGGGGGGATTGGCCAGCACGATATCGAAGGATTCTGCCTTGTACAGGTCGCGGATGGCGCGATAGTCCCCCTCCTGCACAAAGATCTTCTCCTCCAGCTCATTGAGCCAGACATTGCGGGCGGCCAGCTCCGCCATCACGGGATTCAGCTCGATGGCATCCACCCGGGCCACCTCGTCGGCAATAATGAGCGGGATCACCCCGGTGCCGGTACCAAGTTCCAATACCTTCTGGCGGGACTTCAAAGACAAAAAATGAGCCAGCAGCACGGCATCCAGAGAAAAGCAGAATTCCTGCGTGTTCTGGATGATATGCCGCCCGCTCTTCATCAAGTCGTCCAGCCGTTCATTTGCGCCTAATACGACTTCTCTCATTTTTCGTGGCGCTCCCGATTTTCCCGGCTGCGGCGTTCCCGCTTGTTGTTCTTGCTGCGGTTGTCATGGGATTTATGATGACGCTTTTCCTTGCCTTCCCGCTTATCGCGCTTATCCCGATGGGGGCGATGATTATCCCGGGAACGGCGTTCCCGCTTCTCATGGCCGCCTTCACGGGAAGACCTGCCCTCACTGAAGTCCTCGGCGATGATATCCGCCGCGACTTTTTCCTGCTCTTCATAGGCCGCCGTCAGGGTAGCTGCCAGACTGGTCTCTTCCTCATCCTTTTCGATGACATCCTCCCAGGAAGCCACGATGGTACGGCCGGAATCCAGCAGGATGGTTGCCGAACGACGCTGCTGGTTCAGGGAGATGACCTTGCCTTCCCCTTCCACGGACACCACCCGGCTGCCCTGGGAAGGCGGCACGACCTTCTTCTGCTGATGGGGGCAGTTGCCGCCACAGTAGCAGTCGTTCTCGTATTTCAGGCAGCACATGAGGCGGCCGCAGATACCGGAAATCTTCGTGGGATTCAGGGACAGGTTCTGATCCTTGGCCATGCGGATGGACACCGGTTCAAAATCCCCCAGGAAGGAAGCACAGCACAGGGGCCGGCCGCAGCAGCCGATACCGCCCATGAACTTGGCTTCATCCCGCACGCCGATCTGACGCAATTCAATGCGGGTGCGGAAGACTGCTGCCAGATCCTTGACCAGTTCACGGAAGTCGATGCGGCCATCTGCGGTAAAGTAGAAGATGATCTTGTTCATATCGAAGGTGTATTCCACCTCCACCAGCTTCATGGGCAGACCATGGGCTGCAATCTTCTCCTCGCAGATCGCATATGCCTCTTTTTCCTTCTCCTTGTTCTCCGCAATGCGGCGGATATCGGAATCATTGGCAATGCGATGCACCACCTTCAGCGGCGGTGTGATATTCTCATCCTTTTCCTCCCGGGGGCCGATAACGGTCTCTCCGCATTCCATGCCCCGAGCGGTCTCCACGATGACTTTGTCGCCCAGCTTGATTTCCAGATTGCCCGGCGCAAAATAATAAATCTTGCCCGCCTTCTTGAAGCGGACACCGATAATCGTCTGCATAAAAATCTCCTAATATCTATATTATCTGCCTTAATGGCAGTCCTTTAACCGAATGAAAAATCCCTCCAGCTGCAGACGCAAGTTCACATTGGCCTGCAGGCGATGCTGCAGTTCCCGTGTCTGCTGCACCATGGCAAAAAGCCTTCCCGGGGGAAACCAGGACAGAAGCTGCGTCAGCTGCTCCCGGACATCTCCATTGTAGAGGAGCGGACTTGCCCCATCACTGTAGAGCAGCAACATATCCCGCAGAAACATATGGAAGTACATCACCCACTCGGAAAGGCTTTCGCGGTCCATTTCGCTTTTGGCCGCCGCCTCTGACCATAGCTTCCCCATGGTCATTTGAGGCAATGCCAGCAGAAACTGCAGTGCATTATCCCGCAGCTCCAATCCGCCATGCTGACTGAGTTTCAGGGCATGTCCGAGGCTGCCATCAGCCAGCGCCGCCAATTTGCCGGCAATCTCCGCTGACAGATTCCGCTTCTGCAATTCCTGCTGCAGTTCTGACGGGGAAAGTGCCCCAAAAGCCAGCGGCATGCAGCGGGATACAATGGTATCCAACAGGCTGCTGCGATCCCGGGCAATCAGGATGAAGGTGACCTGCCCTTCCGGCTCTTCCAGCGTTTTCAGCAGGCTGTTGGCCGCAGGCTCGTTCATGGTGTCCGCATCATCGATGAGCACCACCCGCCGGCCGGCCTGTACGGCAGAGCGGGAAGCTGCCGTCTGCATCTCCCGGATAGCCTCGATGCGGATGATGCGGGTGGATTTTCCCCGCACCTCCGGCAGAAGTTCATAATAATCCGGATGCGCCCCAGCTGCCATAGCCCGGCAATTTTCACAATGGCCACAGGGTTCTCCCCCATGACCACAGAGGATGGCCGCTGCCAGTATCTGCCCCACCAGCTTCTTGCCGATGCCTTCCCTGCCCGTAAAAAGCAGGGCATGGGGAAGGCGCCCCTCAGTAAGGAGCGTCTTCAGTTCCCGTACTTCATTTGCATGGCCTGTCAGGGCCGCCCAGCTAACTTCCAAATTCCCTCACCATTACATATAAAGATCTACCAGCATACCCCGGATGGCATCATGACTGGCCACGATTGACAGCTGATCGGCCTGGCCCAGACGAATCTTTTCGGCCATTTCCTCCAGCTTCTTGTCAATCCTGCGCACCGTGGTATAAACCTTCTGCCGCCCCATACGGTCCCACCCCGCCTGGGAGTGCAATTCATACATGCGGTTCACCGCTTCCCCCACAAAGTTCTTGATCAGAGTGCGGTAAGACTTCAGCTCATCGTAGGTTGGAGTCTTGGAAAGCCTTGCACCCTGCTCATCAATCTGCTTCAGAAGCTTGTCCATCTGTTCCATGGAAAGGCCATCTTCCTGCTCCAGCAGTTCCCTGCTGAACTCGGTATCCCCGCCTTCCACCCGGTCATCGCGCTCCAATACACGCTTAAAGGTCGTTTCCTGGGTGGTACGGCTATCAACTTTCAACGGCATATTCATCACCCGCTTCGCCTAGGATTATTCACACTTTGCTATTATAAATTATAGCGGTTTAAGCCCCAACATGCAACAGAAAAAGCCGTCCACAACGGACGGCTTGCCAGCAAAATATAGCTTAGTGATGGCGATGTTCATGCTTCTCGTAATCAGCCTTCACTTCTTTGACCACACGATCATGACGCTTCTGTTCACGCTTCATCTCCTTGTTGAATTCCTTCTCGGAAATCTCACCCTTTTTCTTCTGATATTTCAGCGCGCGGACATTCTGCGTATGTACGCGATCTTCCTCTTTCAGACGATGGCTGTACTGATTGTGCGTGCCATCCTCATAAGCCGGTTTGATGGCAGCTTCAGCAACAGAAGCATTCACAGCCATACCTGCAATACCAAAACTCATCATACCGGCCAGAGCCATCGCAACAATTTTTTTACGCTTTCCCATAAACATTCTATCTACCCCTTTGCAATTCTCAACTTATGCGCTTAATATACAGCAGGAATCTGTAATTACCATTAGAAAAAGATTAAAATTTGATTAAAAAATTTCAGCTATCCCAAAAACTCCACATGCGCTCAGCCTGGGCCACTTTCTTCTCCGCCTCCAACTCCTGGGTGATATTGAGATCCTTCTGCCCATAACCGGGCGTAAGATTGATATTGGCGGGCAGCCATTCATCGGAAAACAGCGGTTTATCCAGCAACAGCGCCCGTACCTGAGTGCGTGCTTTCTGCAGCGACGCCTCATCACCAGCCGACAGCATAAATTCACCGATAACCCGGCCCACCGTCTGCATGGCCGTTTCCTTCAATGCTCTGGTAGTGGGATCCAGCACCGACAAGCGCAGGATGGGGAAGGTACAGCCTTCGTCTGCCGTAAGCATCAGATCGCTTTTGACTAGAAAACCAGCTTCACCCAACTTCTCTGCCATGACATGGGCATCCCGGCCCTCAGGCAGCCGGGCCAGGATCAAATGATTTTCCGTAGCCCCGCAAAGCGTTTTGATGCCGGCCTCCTGCAAACCATGCTCAAAGGCCTGGGCGTTGCGCAGTACCTGCTGGCAATAATTCTTGAAAGCCTCGCTGCCCGCTTCCAGGAATGTCGTCGCTAAAGCTGCCAACACATTTTTCTTCACCATGGAATGACCGGTATCCAGCACCGTTTTATCCATAAGTTCTGCCAATTTCGCCGTGGTGAGGATCACCGCACTCTGGGGCCCCCGCAGGGAATCCCCTGTGGGGAAGGTCACCACATCGGCATAGGGAACCGGGCTGGGCGAACATCCCGCCGCCACACTGCCGGCATTCTGGCCGATATCCACCCAGAGATATGCGCCCACGCTTTCCGCAATGGCCTTCAATTCCTTATAGTCCAAATGGCGGGGATAATTCACCGGCGAATAGATGATCAGCCGCGGCTTCCGCGCCTCAGCCAGCTGCCGTACCCGCTGCAGATCGATCAGTTCCGTATCCGGTTCAATGCTAAAGGAAATAAATTCAAAATGAAGATGTTCCCCGCTGCAATGCTCAGACTTCCGTCGATTGAAGGACAGCACCGTATCCCCATCCCGGCAGAGGGCGTGGAAAACCACCCGGGAGGCCGCCGTAATATCAGAGATGCGCACAATGGCATGTTCCGCCCCAAAGAGCTTCGCCGCCCGCTCCTCAGCAATCTTTTCCAGTCGGATATGGCTCTGCACCGCATGATGATCCAGATAGCCATTGCCAAAGATACTCCCCTTCAAATAAGCACTGAAAGGCGATACCGCATTGGACGTGGGCAGCAGGGATAAGGTGAAACGCTGTTTCTGCACCTCCTCCTGCAGCAGTCCATATATTTCCGGATCGAAGGCCGCCAGGCTTTCGGTCAAATTCTGATTCTGCATGCTCAAACCTCCTCATTAGCCCACAATCCAATTGACGAAATAGATGGCCAACGGAATCGTGACGCAGGCAATGCCGATAAAGTCAATATACACACCGGTACGGATCATCTTGGTGATGGGGATATAACCTGAAGCATAGACGATGGCGTTCGGCGGCGTGGAAACCGGCAGCATAAAGCCCAGGGATGCGGAAAGGGCAATGCCCACCGACACCGGCACGGGGCTGATGCCTGCCGAAATGGCCGCCGTGATCGCTAGCGGCCCAATCATATTGGTAGCCGCCGTATGGCTCGTGAGTTCCGATAGCAGCAAGGCCATTACCGAAAAGATGGCCACCATGGCCACTTCCGAGGGGGCACCGCCCATGGAGCTGACAATGAGGTCGCCCACCCACTGGGAAAGGCCCGTCTTATACATCATGCCGCCCATGGCCAGGCCGCCGCCGAAGAGGATCAGCGTGCCCCATTCAATGCCCTGCATGGCCTCCGACCATTTCAATGTGAACTGGCGTTCCTTGAAATTCACTGGCAGCAGGAATAAGAGCAAAGCGCCTGCCATAGCCGCAATGGCCTCCGGGAACAATTTATTGTACATCTTCAACGTGGGATCTGTGCTGCCAAAGGCAATGGACATAAAGCCCGGAAGCACCCAGAGCGTGACTGCCACGATAAAGGCCAGCAGGGTGTTCTTCTGGGCCCGGGTCCAGCCGCCCAGCTCATCGCGCTTCGTCTTAATGAAAACATCCGCACCTTCAATGCGATCCACATCCGCCGGGAACATATGGGAAAGCACCACATAGGCGATGGCAAAATAGATTACCATGGCAATCAGGCCCCAGGTCATCCACTGGAAGAAGGATACATGGATATCGCACATGGTGTCCAAGAAGCCCAGCATGATGAGATTCGGCGGGGTGCCAATCGGCGTCAAAACACCGCCGATGGAGCAGGAATATGCCGTCATCAGCATCAGCCCCGTGGCGTATTTATACTCGTGCAGATGGATTTCCCGGCCGTTAGCCGCAAACATCTCCTTGATAGAGGTCAGCAGCCCTAAACAGATTGGGAACATCATGGCAGCCGTAGCCGTGTTGCTTACCCAGCCGGAACATAAAGCCGCCGCCAGACCTACCGCCAAGAAAATCCTTTTCGGATTGGAACCCACCCAGCTGCGGGACAGCAGCCAATAAGCAAAGCGTTTGTCGAGACCATGTGTCATCATGGCTTTCGCTAAGATAAAGCCGCCCATAAACAGGAAAATCATGGAATTGGCAAAGGCAGCAAAGGCCGTGCCTACGGGCACCACGCCGGTAATAACCGCCAATGTCGGACCAATAAGTGAAGTAACCGGGATCGGCACCGGCTCTGTGATCCACCACAAAGCCACCAGTACCATAATGGCCAATAACTTATGCGCCGCCACCGTCAGCCCCGCGATGGGTGTCATAAACACCAGCAGGGCCAGGATGGGCGCCCCAAACAAACCGATTGTTCGCCGTCTGCGGTCGAAGGCCTCTTCCGCCTTTTTCACCGCGTCAGCTTCTGCTTGTCTCTTGTCCAAGGTTCTGCGCCTCCTTCAATAATGCTGCATACATTTATCCATCCATCTGCTTATTCATCATACAGAAGGAAAATTCCTCTATTTTGGGAAACAAATAATCATAAATCTGCCTTATTTTGTCTATTTATGTATACATGGTTTAAAATATTGACAAGACAATAAAGACGCTCTATAATGTGTCCATAAGCAAACAGGACAACGTCGTCCCTAAGTATCAGGTACCGGATACTTAGGGACTTTTATGTTTTCAGGACAATGGCGTCCATAGTGCAGTAACTCTCCCTGCACTATGGACGCTTTCTGTTTGCAGGACTTATCCAATGAAAATGTTTCAAAATGCAATCGCTACTAGGGAAAGGATGTTTTATTATGATTGATACTGGCGATACGGCCTGGGTACTCATTAGTGCCGCTTTGGTCTTTATCATGACTCCTGGTCTGGCCTTCTTCTATGGAGGCATGGTGCGCAGCAAGAACGTGCTCACCACCATTATGCAGAGCTTCTTCGTTCTGGCGATAGTTTCCGTGGAATTCATCGTCCTGGGTTATACCATGGCCTTCGGCCCTGACGTCAACGGTTTCATCGGCAGCCTTGACAAGCTCGGTCTTGCCGGGGTTGGCCTGCAGGTGTTGGAAGGCAGCACCATTCCGGAACTGGCTTTCGTAGCCTTCCAGTGCATGTTCGCTGCTCTCACCCCGGCACTGATCACCGGTGCCTTTGCAGAGCGCATGAAATTTGCTGCCTTTGCCGTCTTCATCCTGCTCTGGGCGATCTTCATCTATAACCCCATGGCCCATTGGGTATGGGGCGGCGGCTTCCTGGCAGAGCTCGGTGCTCTCGACTTTGCCGGCGGCCTCGTCATCCACATTCTCTCCGGTGTATCCGGTCTGACCATCTGCCTGCTTCTCGGCAAACGCCATGGCTATCAGCATACGGCCATGCTGCCCCATAATCTTCCCATGACGGTTCTCGGTGCTACTCTCCTTTGGTTCGGCTGGTTCGGCTTCAACGCCGGCAGCGCTCTTGGCGCCAACGCTCTGGCTGCCAATGCTTTCGTCACCACGCAGGCCGCTGCAGCTGCCGCTGCTGTTTCCTGGGTACTGACTGAATGGAAACTCAACGGCAAACCCACCATCCTCGGTGCTGTTTCCGGCTGCGTGGCTGGTCTTGTGGCCATCACCCCGGCCGCCGGTTTTGTTACACCGATGCCTGCTGTACTGATTGGTCTGATTGGCGGCGTTGTCTGCTACTTCGCCGTAGCCGTCCTCAAAGAAAAACTCGGTTACGATGATTCCCTTGATGCCTTCGGTGTTCATGGCATCGGCGGCACCTGGGGTGCCATCGCCACGGGCCTCTGGGCCACCACGGAAGTCAATCCAGACGGTGCCAACGGCCTCTTCTACGGCGACACCCATCTCTTCGTTGCTCAGCTCATCTCCATCGTTGTGGCTTACGCTTTGGCCATTGCCGGTTCCTTCGTCCTCTATCAGCTCGTACATTCCTTCATGGATACCCGTGCTGACGAAGCCGAAGAACTCACGGGCCTCGATATCGTGGAACACGGCGAACGCGGCTATACTCGCGGCGTGCTGACCTCCAGCCCGCTGCTGGGTGGTTTTGACTCCTCCAGCGAAATGCTGGCCAACACCGTAATGCAGATGAATATGGCGGAGAAAGGATGAGTGCCATGCTGACCAAAATCGAAATCATTACCCGTTCCTCCAAACTCGATGACTTGCTCAGAGCCTTGAACAAAATCGGCGTGCTGGGCCTCACCGTCAGCCAGGTATTTGGCTGCGGCCTGCAGAAAGGCCACCAGGAGGTCTACCGGGGCAAAAAATACGACGTGAACCTCACCCCCAAGATCAAGGTGGAAACCGTGGTTTCCGAAGTTCCCGTAGATCTGGTACTGGAAACCTGCGAACGTGTCCTGCGCACCGGCAAATTCGGTGACGGCAAGATCTTCGTTTCAGAACTCAAAGATGCCGTACGCATCCGCACCGGCCAGCGCGGTGACGACGCCATCCGGGATATTCCAGGAGAAGTCAAAGAACAGGCCAGTGCCTAAAACAAAACAATCACCAAAAGGGAGTGACCGCCAAGGCCACTCCTTTTTTGATAATTAAATTATCGCCACCTAGTAATCATACGCGTACATGATCCGCACTTTTTCTGAAACCACGCAATCGATTATTTCAATGGATTCTTCTTCTTTTGTGGTCACAATCACATCTACATCATTAATGATATCAGCCATCACTGACCTATCCCCTTGATATGTTACGATAAGTGGTGCATCTTCACCTCGTTTTTCCAGCATCTCCTTCAACTCTGCTGTACAAAATTCGGATTCTGGAGAATTATCCAACCACAACAGCAGTACCAGATTATCCTTTATTGTCTGCCTGGCCATAAAACGAGCAATAAAAACACGCCAAATTCCCTCATCACTATGAATATCCGGACGAAAATGATATATTTGACGTTCCTGATGCAACTGTGAAATATCTCTTTGCAAAGTGCTTTCTGATAATTCAGGTTCAGGCATCGCATACTTTTGCAAAAATGTTTCGACATCCGCCATTTCCGGCAAAGCAGCCTTTATCTTCTCCTTTGACCAATTCCACCACCTCAACCGTTGTAAGCCTTCAATAATCTCTGGCTTAAAACGATACTTTATGACCACTGCTGGATTTCCCCCAACGATTGCATAGGGTGGAACATCCTTTGTAACCACTGAACTAGCTGCCACTACTGCTCCATTCCCAATATGCACGCCCCCCATAATGGTGACATTCGCACCGATCCAGACATCATTACCAATGATGATCTGTTTGTGATTATGTTTTCCCGCTGGTGGTGGCAAACTTGTATTCTCCCCCCACCATTCGGTCAAAATATTGCTATCAAAGGGATATGTCGACACTCGCCGATAATCATGATTAATACCGATATACAGATGCAAGTCATGGGCCAATGATGAATATTTCCCTACCAATAAATGTGCTTCCTCATCATCACTTATCCCCATTTCAGCATTGACTATATAGGAACCTGCTCCCAAAGTTACGCTTGTAAAATCCCTTGCTTTATCCAATTGCAGTTTGCGGGTCTTCGGCTGGAAATTACAAAAATCTACATACTTGAGCATATAATACCTCCAGCATCAATCTCTAAACGGCATGCGATAAACCCGATCCTGATCACCAAAAAACAACAAGCCATCCTCCGTCAGGTGCTGGCGCAATGTTTGTATCAGTTTGTCCCCCTGTCGTCTTTCATGATAATTTCCCAGCAAAGCAATCCGGGCAAATTTTTTCTGTTGATAATGCTTGTCCAATCCGTCAAGAAAATCATGGCAGACATACAGCGGGAAAGTTTTTCCGGCCAACTCTACACCTAATTTATCCGAAGTCAAGCCGTATATCGTGGCCTCAGGAATTCTACGTTTCAGCCAAAAGAGCTCGTATCCCATATCACAATTGACCAGAAGAACATCCTGTCCAGGGGACAGTTCCTTATATAGCAGATCCGTCATTTCATAGTGGCTGCGATAGGTTCCCTTGATGCTCCACTTTTTCATGAAGTATGCCCGATTTTTTTCAATAAGTTTGTTATAACGCTCTTTTTTATCCTTTTCCCGAGCTGCATCATTTTTTCCTGCAAAGGCCACACTGCCGAAATGATGGATGTAGGTATCACCGCACAACAGTAATTCATAACCAGCCTTGCGCATGCGCAGACAGTAATCATCATCCTCAAAGTTACCTGGGCTGAATGATTCATCCAAATTGCCCAGACGCATATAGACCTCCCGTTTCATGAGCAAACAAAATCCTACCAACACCATCCAAGGATACCATTTCTGCGCATCTGATCGATTAAAATTACCTGCCACCGCCATAAGTTCCTCAATCGACTGATAAGGCAGACTGATGGCCTGTTCATTGGAGCAGTGATTTGTCATACAGCCTACGGCCCCTATATTCTGACTGCTATATAGAGCCTTACGCATATTGTCCAGCCAGCCTGGTGTCACAACGGTATCATTGTTCAACAGCAGCAGCTCTGTTCCATTAGCAATCTCCATGCCCTGATTACATCCCTTGGGAAACCCCATATTTTTCTTATTGAATATGCAGCAGATATCCGTCTGACTTGCCAACCATTGAGCTGAGCCATCCTTAGAACCATTATCCACCACAATGATTTCATAGGTTCCTTTCTCCGTATTTTTTCGAATGCTTTCCAAGCAGAGCCTGGTATAATCCAGCGCATTGTAACTCAAAATAATAATACTGGTTAGCGTCTGCTCCTTCACCATCCCATTATCCTTCAACACCTTCAGAGTCGAATAATCTTCTGTTGCATGTTTGGCATAATAATCCTCATCTGCTGACAACTTCTGATAGTCCATATACCAAGGCAAATGTCTTGCCATATACTTTCCTGCCAACCTCAAAGTGGCATACGCATTATAATGACGCAAGTTCCGATACAGAGCAAAGGTTGTATCAATCACACCAAAGTATACCTCAGGTGCTAACTCTGTCATCATACGCTCCCCTTCACTGGCCCAAACTGCCGCCTTGCCCGCAAAGGTGATATCCTCTGTTCTAAGACCAAAGCCAACTTTTTTTATGTAGGGATACTTACGCAGTACCTGTAACATTTTCTTCAAGACATCATAAGGACATTCCTCCACGGGAACAATGTCCGGATCTGTATATACATATGGCGTCTGGATGTTCAGTACATTGAGTACATTACTTTTCCACAAAGCCTTGTAACCCAAATTCTTCTTTAAGAATAATACCTTTATTCGCTCCTTTATCTCATCATAATAAGCCAACAAAGGCGGATATGTCGAATCATTATCCAGTATATAAATATTGTGATAACCTGCCTGCCATAACCAATCTATTTGCTGGCGCAGGCACTCCAATCTGTCTCTGGCATTGATGAAGATTGGTATATTCTGATAATCTTCATCCTTTATATCCAGCGAATACCTGTACGGATCTTCTTCTATTTGTCCCTCGTCAAAAATCCGCCGTTCCATTTCCGCATCTGCAGCCATGGCCTTTGCCGTATCTTCATCCCCCAGACATTTGGCCACAATCCCGATATTTATCATAGCTTCCCGATAATTCTTCTTTATCCGCAAGGCATGACCGTAAGCCTCCAAGGCCTTTTCCCATGCCTTTTGTTTTACAGCCATATTCCCCAAACGCAAAAACAGTGTTTCATCCTGCGGCTCATAGGCCAGATATTCCAGATAGAGCTTTTCTGCTATTGCATAGTCTCCCAATTCCTGATAAGCATAGCCTTTATAGAGTTTCAGAATGAGCAGGCTTTTATCATGAACTTTTGTCAAAATCTCCTCTGCTGTCTGCAGATAAGTTAAAGCATCCTGCCCTTGCTTCCTCTCCAGGGCAGAAAAAGCACATACAACAAATACGCTCAAAAATTTATCCAAAAATAATTTGCCCGATTCTGATCTGCTCTTTTCCTGATAAAGTTCCATTCGTCCGCTGCACAGGCACTCTGCCATCCCCAGAAAATCATATTTTTTTTCCCGTCTGGCAAATTCCGTCATCCACGATTCCAAAGTATTCATATGCTCCCCCAATCTTAGATAGCAGCCGCAGCATACATCTGCCTAAATTCCTGCCTTGACCATCGAAGGATATCACGGGAACCTGCCCCAACATTTGGCCTTGTACGGATAAATTTTCATCTATAATACAGACAATATGCAAATCCTGGGGCAGATATGTAATCAACCCTTCGGCCAGTTCCATATCACACCATAATGCTAATTTCATGTTCGATTTCCCTCTTTTTCCGAAAATGTGCCGCTTTTTTTCAAGGAAGCCACCAAACTGGCGGAGGCGTTGGCATGGTTAACATAGTAAATCTCATCAGGTGGCAGATTATCATAGTCATAATGCCAGGGAAGATGCCAGGCCATCAAATCACCCGTGGTGCGGGCAGATACGTATAAGTGATAATGACGATAATTGCGATAAAGAGCAAATGTAGTGTCCACAGCACCAAAGTAAAGATCAGGCTCTATTTTATGTAGATAGTATCGCTGTTCTTGGGCTAGTATTTCTGCTGCATTGCTACAGGTAATCCCCTCCGTTTTTAATCCCAGTCCGACTTTTTTCAGCAACGGATAACGCTGCAAAATAGCCAGCAGCTGCCGCAAAAAATCCTTAGGGCAATCGTCAACAGGCACTACATCTGAATCCGTATAGACATATGAACTTTCCACAGACATACTTTCCAATATGCCACTGTCCCAAAGTGCTGTATGCCCGAAATTTTTTTTCAGTCGTACAACCTGCACTGCAGGACAGTTTTCGTCCAACTGACAATAATATTTCAATAATGGCGGATAGGATGAGTCATTGTCCAGAATATAGATTTTTTTATATCCCGCATTCACCAGCCACTCCACCAATCTTTGCAAACATCCAAGACGATTAAAATTATTGATGAATATAGGGATTGACCAAAAGTTCATCCCCTTCGGCAAAGCCAATGTTCGCTCCCAAGGACTATCTTGCCAACCGACATCATACTGCTGCAACATTTTCTTATCACCTGCCAGTGATCGCTCCAAAATAGCCGCATTGGCTATTACTTCCGAAAAATTGGCATGCTGCTGCAAGGCAACAATATAGTCATCCAGAGCCTCCTGCAACTTTCCCAAGAAGAATAACGCATTTCCCCTGTAGAAATGCGCTATTTCGTCCTGAGGGAAAACAGCAAGATATGAAGAAAAATCTGATGTTGCTTTGGCATACTCACGCAAGCCATACCAAGCCAGTCCTCGATAGCAGTAAAGATGCGGATAGGAGGGAAAAATAATCTCGCTATAACTGTCGTAAATCAGCAGGTTGCGCAAAGCCCCCTGATAGTCACCACATTGCAAAGCACGCAAAGCATGCAAAAAATAACGGTTCAATTCATCCTGGGACGTATTGGGCGAAATACCACGTTCTATAAGCATTTGAACACAACTATTTACTGCTTGATTAGCCAATTGCTGAATTTCAGCCAGCAGTTGGCCTGCCTCACTGCTTTGATAAAAGGGAACCTCTTTCAGTTCAGAGATAGTCTGTAGGATTTCCTCCGAACTGCATAAAGGATTCTTCAATGCCGCAAACAAAAAACATTTCTCTGAATATTTATTGAGAATATCACCTGTATTCATGTTCCCTCCTTTTCCCCCACCAACTAAGAGTTTCAATCCTGTAAGATATGTCTGTAAATTGCCTCCAAATTTCGCATATAATCACCAGCATTCATCAGTGCTGATCCTTCCATCTGATGACGTAAAGTTTTACGCAAATCATGCAGGAGCTGCATATCATAGCTAAGGTTTACCGCCAGCTCTACATATTCTTTCTCTGTTGCAGCAGCCAATTCCGACAAACCAATATTAGCCAAAAAACTATAACCAAAATTTGCTCCATGACGGTTCCCTTTTAATGCCACGACAGGCACCCCCATATAGAGTGCTTCACAAGTGGTAACCCCCCCAGTGTAGGGAAATGTATCCAGTGCAATATCTACATCGCCATATTGCGATAAATAATCATCAGAAAATCCTCTCATTTCGACACGTGCCAAGGGTATGCCCATGCGGGACAAGCGTTGCTGTGTAAAAGCGCGCCCTTCTGCACAGCCTAGCAAACCGTGTTTTAATAATAAGCGAGCATTGGGAACAAGCTCCATTATTTGCTGCCATACGGCCAGCACTTTGTCGTTCACCTTGGCAAAATTATTAAATGAACCAAACGTAATATATCCATTTTTCAGACATGGCGGCGCACTTATTTCCGGCATATTTATCAAAGGTTGATAGCAAAAATGACAATGCGGCATCTGTAACATTTTTTCGATAAAATATGGCGAAAACTCAGTCGGAGAACAATATCTATCCGTCAAAAAACCATCGCATTCTTCCATTCCTGTACTATTAAAATACCCTATCCCGGATATTTGTTTTTTGGCCGGTTTATAAGCCAACACTGGCAGAGCATTATTAGCCGTATGCCCTCCTAAATCTACCAAAACATCGATTTCATCTGCACGAATCTGAGCAGCAATTTCTGCATGACTTTTTCCTGCCATTTCCCTCCAGACAGTCCTGCTTGCCCGTAGTTTTTCGGTTACACTGTCACTATTGGCATTAAGCTGATATACAAAAATGACAAAATTTTTCTCATCGCAGGCAAACAGCAAAGGATGTGTCAAATGCCCCACAGGATGATCCCGCCAGTCAGCAGATAAATATCCTACCCGTATTTTCTCATGCTTCCATTCAGGTTCAGGGTAACTTTTGATTGACAATGCCAGCAATTCCTGTCGATACAAACTATACATCTTTTTCATTTCCTGTGGCTGGACATCATACAGTGTATTTGCTGTAAAAATCGCATTGCTTAGCTCTGTCAGCTTTTTCTGCACATCAGGTTCCCGCTCGGCCGAATGCAAGAAAGCCTCTATAGCTGACCTGGTGTTCCCTAACATGCGCAGTCCTGCTCCCAACAGGCTATAGGCGTCAGCCAGTCGTTCGTCATCATCACTGTCCGCGTATTCCTGCAACAGTTTTTCTAAGCACTCAACCTCAGAAACGTATTTCTTCTGTGCACGCAGAATATAGCTCTTTAACAGCATCCCCAGCAAAGGACGCTTGCCACTTTGGCTTTCATAATTATTTATTTCATCCCATGCCTGCAATAACTTATTTTGCCGATATAACTCCAAAGCATAGCTGTAAATAGAAATAAAGTTATCCCTATGCCCTTGTGGTCTCAGCGCCATATCATTAAGATGCAGTTCCCTGTTCATTGCCCGCAATACAGCAGCAAAATCCTGACTTTTGGGAAAGGACTCATTCATCGGCAACAGATAGTAATCACTCCAGGCTAAAAGATAATCATGATAAGCCTGTCCATTCATAGGCGGAGCTTTTTCCCCATAGCGCTCGGCCACAAATTTTTGCCAATAAACAGTAGGTCCCAACAAGCAAACGCCATAGGAACGGGAAACATGCAGGAAATTCATGGAAACATCCACAATATACCAGTCTACGGCGGATGCCTCATTTACCAAACACTGCGCTAGCAGCGTATCACTGCTGGTTCTCGTCAGCATGAAAAATTTCGTACCTGGTTTGCAAAACAGGGCCCAATGAGTTAGTGAACCCATGATGGCCACGATTTCTTCTGCATGAGATACCGTATATATCTGTTGCACCAAAGGCAGTTTTTCCAATGTCACGGGCACATATCCCTTTTCCTGAAAAAAAGCAACGAAATACTCTTCATTTATGCAATCTGTAGCTGTTTCTGCCTCTCTGCCTCGCACCAAAAAAATTTTAGCTGGTGTATCTCCCTTATAGACTTCCGCTGCACTTGCCTGCAGATATTTATACGGTACTAAATGCTTATCCGTGTAATAATACCAGCTATGTACCGCTTCTTCCGGCACAATTACCCGGCTAAACTGCACTGGTTTTTCAATCAGCAAAATTCTCTCTCTGGGTATATCCAACAAGGCAAAAAAATCATCATACCAGGAACAGTTTTCTCCCACCGTTAGAAAAACTATCGGCTGAGTAAGCTCCCTATTTTCCAGTATGTACCACATACGTCCCAGACATTCCAAAATAAAATGTCCAAAATGATGAATCAATATGCCGCCAAAAATAACTTCCTTGTCTTCATATACGAGATTTTCACATGGTACTTTGTAAGCCTTTCCTACTCCATACCAGCCAGCACCAGGAGGCTTGCATCTTTGCAGTCCTGCAATAAAATTAAACTGCGCATCACAAACACCGCCACTGAATTCCCCCGTCTTTTCCTGCCAATAATCCGGTGGCAGCAGAATAGCCGGCGCTATTTCCTGCACGGCCGGATTGCGACTGCATCTATAGGATTGGAAGCATTCCTGCGCCCATGACGATTCGTTGCGAGCATATAACCTCTTCCTCATTATCTTCCCTGTTCTTTCAGCAGATATAAAAGGACAAAATCCACCTCCGGCAGTTTAGCCGCTATAGCCTGCGCCTTATCTGCCTCCCCAAAAGCAGCCTGTGCCATCGCCATATTGCGAATGGTCTGGCTGTCACCATCGTCCAACTGCAGTGCTGCCTGCAGATACGACATTGCTCCTGCATAATCTGCGGCCATATACGCAGCCGCAGCAAATTTATTGAGGATCTGTACCTTCTCCCGTAAAGAGCATGTACGGTTTTGAATATTCACGATCTGCTGTTCAATGGAAACATCTGCCAATTTATCTGTAACCGTTTCTTCCTGCTTAGGTATTCCATCAACATGGGTCTCAGACTCTGCCTGCTTATTATTTTTCGCCTGTACTTCCTCCAGTTTAGCCTTAAGACGTTGCAAAGCTGACAATGCACTGCTGCCTGTATCAGCAGTACGTGCCGGTTCAGTTTTTTCTGCTGCATTCTCCTTCAACTGCAGGAACTCGGCCAAGTGCGGATACTTCTGCCGCAATTTATCCCCTTCCCTGCGCACATAATATGCGGAACTATCGGTTATCTGCTCTTTTTGTTCCTTTGTCATAGAGTTCTGATAATTCGCTGCCAAAAAATCGTATATTGACAGTCCATCTTCCTGACGATTCTGGATAAAACACAATCTTGCCAGGAGAATACGCGCTTCCACATTTTGCGGATCGAAATTCAGGGTATTATTCACCCATTGCGCCGCCCGCTCATAATCACCCAGCATGAAATAGCTGTAAGCTCCTTTGTAAAGGAAATCCGGTTTTACATCATTTGCTGTTATCAGCTCAGCCAATATATTCAATACATCAGCATATTTTTCCTGAGCAAAGGCTTGTTCCAGCTCCCTTTCCTGCGTCTGACATTGTTTCATTTGGGCTTCATTATTTTTTTTATGCATATTACGTTTTACACGTTTACTCGCTTTTCCCATGATTTTCTCCTCCATAATTTCTGCAACCCTTTTCGTATTTTTCCCACATATCAGCATAAACACTTTCCACCATCCGCACATACCCCTGCCGATCCATCAGCGGCGAATTTTCCATGATATGCCGCAAATTTGTCTGCAACCCTGTCAGCAGTTCCGGATTTTCTGCCAGCATTACTGCCCTCTCGATATATTCCTCTATCGAAAAAGCCACCAATTCCCCCAAGTCAAGATTCATTAGCAGGCTATAGCCAAACCGTTCGCCATGACGTTTGCCAGCCAACGTTATCAGGGGTCTGCCCATATAAAGAGCATCACAACTGGTCCCGCCGCCAGGATAAGGAAAGGTATCCAGTGCAATATCTATATCACCATACTCAGGCAAATAAACCTCACTTATGCCTCTGCACTCCACTCGCGCCATGGGCAAACCGGCTTTTTCCATACGCTGCCTTATGTAAATTGCTGCCTCTTCACTGTCAAATACAGCCGCTTTCAACAATAAATGAGCAGTCGGCAGCCGATTCAATATCTTTCCCCATACCATCAATACTTCATCAGTCACCTTGGCAAAGTTATTGAAGCTGCCAAAGGTTACATAGCCCTTGCGGCTAAAAGCAGTATCAACAGGTAATGGCACTGCCTGCAAAGGGCGATAACAAAAATGACTATGTGGCAAAACAACTAATTCTTCCGTAAATTCCCGCTGCCCTGTCTGTCCGTCTTCTCCATCCAGATATACATCACCTAAAAAATAATCTACCGAACTTAGACCTGTGGAAGCAAAATAACCAATCCCCGAAACCTGTATTGGTGCTGGTTTATAGACCAGTATGGGCAGCCCATTTCCCTTGGTGTGTCCTGCCAGATCCACCAGAATATCGATTTCATCTTCATAAATAGCCTTGGCGCTTTCCTGCGGTGACAGACCTCGCAGATTACGCCAGCCTGTCACCTGCTTGCGCAATTTTTCACTGATGGTATCTTCCGGTCCTAACATATAGACATATACCGCAAACTTTTTTCTATCATAAGATGTCAATAAATCGTAAAAAAAACAAAGACATACATGCCGGCGGAAATCCGCTGAAATATACCCTACACGCAAGAAATGTTTTTCCCGCCCTCTATGGTGATGGAATGGCTTGCTTTTTTCCAGGAACTTACCAAATTTCGCTGCCTGCTGCCTTAAGAATTCAGCGCTATGCCGGCCACTGTAATGGAGGTTAAATAGAAAATTGCTATACTCCATAGCCTGCAGCTCAGGCGTATCAGCCCATACGGCAGCCTCTTTATATGCCGCTGCCGCCTCCTGTGTTCTCCCTAAAATGCGGCAGCACTGCCCCAAAAGATTCGCTATTTTTTCCCCATACCCTTTTCGCTTATTCAACGGGACGTCAATTACCAACAATTCTCTATATGCACTGACATAACGCCTTTCCATGAACAAAATACGCGCATGCAAAAAACTCGTATAAAAATCTCCCGGCAAAATCTTATTCAGCTTCTGCCAAGCTGCCATAGCCGACTGACTGTCTCCCTGCTCAATGTACATACTCACGCAAAGCCGGGCCGCTTCTTTCATATCGTATTTTTCCAAGGCACGTATATATACCAAAGCAGCAGCATAATCCCGCTTTCCCAGGCTATCATATATATTGTCGTAAATATTCATCGTATTCCCTATTCTGCCAAACCATCCTGCTTAGCCAGCCAACCCTGTATCCGTGCGGTTTTACGGGCCAGGCTCCGTTCGGCCGCTGTTTTTGCCTGGCCTGTAGCCACCATTCGATAATTTTGCGATAGCAGCACGCCTATTTTATCCATCGTCCCCACATCATGTGCAAAACCACGAATGCCCAATTGCAGCAACGCAGCTGTATCTTCTGCCAGTGCGGCTCCTGCTGCCTCCAGCCTTCCCGCCATAATATAAGCAGATTGCTCTGACATCCCCAATTGACGCTGATAATACAACCGCACCTTATCACGCCCTGTATGCGGAAGATGTTCCAAAATAAAGGCTGCATCCCGCTGCTTATCATAAAGTTGGTTAAAGACTTCAATCCAATCTACATCATCACGCTCCGCTAAAAATCTGCCTAACAAGCGACAAGCCAGCGGAATATATTTATCCATAGCTAATGATTTCTGCAAATATTCCCAAGCCTCTTCTCCATTTCCCTGCCACATAAGCAGGCGGCAAAGCCGGGCATAAACCTCGGGCATGACCGTACCAGCCTCATCTGACAGTAAATTCTGCCGCCATATATCATGTTGCTTTGCATAAGCATAGAGCCTGGCCGCCTCACGGTAGCAAATTTCTGCTCCTGAAAAATCCCCCTTATCCTCTCGAGTTCCCCCTTCCATAATCTTGAATTCAGCCGAATAAGGAAATTCCGTTAGTGCCTTATTTACAACCGCTGCAATTTCTTCCAAAGGACGTTGCAAGAAAATCAAAGACTGTATCCAAACACCATAAGGACGATTTTCAGCACCATCCGTACGCCCCGTCGACTCCAAATATGCCTGTGCATGGGCCATAGCCTGCTCATACTCCTGCATACCGAAGTAACAATCCGCCATATATGCCTCATCTTCCGGCCGCTTGCCATATTTTTCCGCAGACAGCTGTAATAAGCGCAGATTGCGCTTATACTTTGCAGCCATTTGTCCCGTTGAATAACCAGTATGATAGATCCTGAAATCATTCGTAACAGGCATGCTTTTTTTCTCGTTCCCATTGTATTGAAGCCGCTCATGAATCATATGGACATAACGCAGTTCCGGCATTTTGCGAAACACCCGGATTTGATAGCCCTTGTTAATATAGGCATTGTTCTTCGTCTTATCCACGTTAATCCATTCACTGGCCAGACCAATAACATTGCTGTCAGCGTGGACACGGGCAATAGCAGCCTGCAGCCCACCATAATCTTCCTTTGGTATGTATTCATCCGCATCCAACAGCAGCACCCAATCACCATTAGTCTGATTAATAGCAAAGTTCTTGGCTGCAGCAAAATCATCCACCCACTCGAAGTGCACCACTCTGGCTCCAGCCTGACGGGCTATTGCTACGGTATTATCCGTAGAACCAGTATCCACCACAATGATTTCCCCTGCTAAAGCCTGCATGCAGGACAGCCACTGTGGCAGATTCTCCTCCTCATTCTTGACAATCACCGCCGCCGATATTTTTATTGCGCTAGAATTATTATCCTCTGCCAGATAAGCCTCCATCTTCGGCAAAAATCCCTGCATCTCATCAGCAAAAGCAGCCGTCACATCCTGACGATGCGCCAAAAACTCCTGATATAATGCCTTACTTTGTTGGAAAAATTGCCTTGCTTCTGTTTTCGCACCATCATGCCAAGCCGCAAATCCCAGCAAGGCACGAAAATCCGGAACATGTGGAAAGTCTCTTTCCCCCTGTTCCACCCAAGGCAGAATTTCCTGCCATTTATGTCCCAATAAATGCAACGACTGGATAAGAGTACAGTACATCCTCGTTTCCCTGCCTGGCAGGACTACCTGGCGCCGAATGGCTTCCTGGGCCGCTTCCGCCGCCTTGGCATAATCCTTTAGACTGTAATAACAATCCGTTATATAGCAAATGTCACTTTCCTGTCCCTTGCCATTCTCTTGCAATTCCAGCAAAATCTGCAGGTTGCGTTTTGCCTTGTAAAGATCCGTACTAGCTGAATAACCCGTATGATAAATCACCGCCTTGGGCAAAAGTTTCATTTCCTTTTGGCCCGTCCCCGAATAGACCAGCTGTTCATGAATAGCCCCGGTATAACGCAATTGAGAAAGATTGCGGAAAATACGGATATGCATGTTTTCATTGAGGATCCGATTATCGTTGTCCACATCAATATTTACCAGTCGGCAGACAAAACCGATCACATTTTTTTGCTGATCATATTGACGCAAATTTTTATGGATAATAGCAAAATCCTTTTCCGTCCAATATTCATCGGCATCCAAGAAAAATATCCACTGCCCCCGTGCCTGCTCCAGCGCGTAGTTTTTAGCCGCCGCAAAATCATTGATCCATGGAAATGAAAACAATCTTGCCCCAGCCTGCTTTGCAAGTTCCACCGTGTTATCCGTCGAGCCGGTATCCACCACCACCATCTCATCCGCCAGCTCCGACATACAGGCCAGCCAGCGGGGCAGATTTTTTTCTTCGTTACGAACAATCACACAGGCAGATGTATAGACCATATCTTTCACTCCCCCTGTTTGCCGTTCCTGCTTTCGTTGCTGCATACGCTTCTGCAGCGCTTCACGTCTGGCATGCATGGCAGACATGACGCCGCCGGCCTCATCGGAGAGCATCTTTCCGGCGCCATTTTTTCCTGCCTCACTGTATAGCCTATCAGCTTCGTCAAAGCAACGAAGAGCTCCCTGTTCGTCACCAGTGGCTTCCCGTGCATACCCTTCCAATATCTTGAACTCTGCCCCATAGGGAAATTCTTCCAGCGCCTTTTGTCCCCAAGCTAATATTTCGGACAAAGGATAGGACAAAAAAATCATCGATTGCAATAATATGCCATAGGGACGGCTTTCCTCCCCCAGTACTCGTTCCTTGGCAGTAAGATAGGATTTGGCATGCTTTATAGCCCGCTCATATTGTTGCAACCCATAATAACAATCTGCAAAATAAAAATCATCGAGAAGACGCCAGCCATATTTTTTCACAGATAGTTCCAGCATCTGCAGATTTCGTTGATATTTATCCGGCATCAGCCGGGCAGAATAGCCCGTATGATAAATAGCATAATATTCAAGCAACGGCATATTCTTCTCAGCCTGACCACGATACTGCAGGATTTCATGAATAGCCCCCACATAACGCAAATCCGACAGATTCCTGAATACCCGGATCTGATATATGGTGCTGATATAGGCATTGTCCTTATCCTGATCCACATTGATCAATGGATTTACAAAGCCAAGGATGTCTTTTCTCTGATCGTTCTGTCTGATAAGTTCTCTGACACAGGCATGATCCTGGGGCTTTATATATTCATCGGCATCCAAAAAAATTATCCAATCCCCCTTAGCCTGCTCCAGGGCATAATTTTTAGCAGCGGCAAAGTCATTGATCCATGGAAAGGAAAACAACCTTGCTCCAGCCTGCTCTGCAATTTCCATGGTGTTGTCCGTAGAACCGGTATCCACTACCACCATCTCATCTGCCAATTCTGACATACAAGCCAACCAGCGAGGCAGATTTTTTTCTTCATTGCGGACAATCACACAGGCAGATATATATGGCATACGCTTCACCTCTTAGCAAAACGGATATTAACGCTGCAAATTATCCTTGTATAATAATTTCGGCAAAGCAGGCAAATTACCTGCAAAAAAAACCGCCCCGAAGGGCGGTTTTGGTAGTTTGTATTAACGAAAGACTGCCGATTACTGGAGGAGGCTGAGAACCGAGCTGCTGCTCTGGTTGGCCTGAGCCAGCATGGACTGAGCGGCCTGCAGAAGAACGTTGTTCTTCGTGTAGTTCGTCATTTCTTTCGCCATGTCAGCATCGCGAATCGTGGATTCGGAGCTCTGAACGTTTTCGGAAGCAGTGGTCAAGTTGCTGCTGGTGTAGCTCAGGCGGGACTCAACGGAACCAATGGTGGTCTGCTGGTCGAGAGCTTTCTGGATAGCATTGTCCAGAACGTTGATAGCAGCATTAGCCTTAACCTGGGTGGATACACTCAGGGTTTCACCGTCAGCACCTTTAAGACCCAGAGCCGTGGAACGCATATCCGTCAGACCTACTTTGATAGCCTGATTAGCCTTGGTGCCAACCTGGAATACCATAGCGTTGTCTTCAGACTTATTCTGTGCACGGATGGACTCAGTGAAGTTATCCAGCACAGCATTAGCGGACTTGTTGATAGCACCCTTGTTCGTGGTAATGCTGATGGTAAAGCCGGAAATCTGACCAGCAACGCCAGTGGTCTTAGCCGTCAGAGTCAAAGCGCAACCCTTATCAGCCGTGTAAACCGTATTGCCGGAACCATCCAGACCAATCTTGGAAGTCGCCCCGCTTTCATTGAAGCTCAATGCACCAGTCAACGACTTATCACCGTTGTAAGCCGTTTTTGCAACAGCGGTTGCCAAAGATTCACTACCAACCTGGAACGTAGTGCTATAGGTTTTGCCCTCATGCACGTAAGAAATGGTCACATTATCCGTGCTATGAATGTTCAGGCTTTCACCATTACGATTCTTCAGACCAGTCAGCGCCGAAGTCTTCGTCGTAGCTGCATCCATGGACTCATTGGTCAGTGCCGTAGTCGTATTGGTAGTCTTGTTGTTGTGGGAACCATCAACAAGATACTTGCCGTTGTAGGTGATGTTGGCATTGTCATCGATCTGGTCGATGGACTGATCCAATTCTTTCTGGATGGTCTGACGGTCGCTGTCCGTGTTGGTATCGTTCGCTGCGTTGATGACTTTCTCTTTCAGAGTCTTCAGGATATCAACGGTGGAACTTACAGCACCTTCAGCAACTTTCATCATTGCATTGCCGTTCTGGGTGTTGGCATTTGACTGATCCAAACCACGGATCTGAACACGCATACGCTCAGATATAGCGTAACCGGAAGCGTCATCGGCTGCGCCGTTGATCTTCATACCGGAAGAAACTTTTTCCAGGCTCTTAGAGAGTGCGCTGGAGTTCTTGTTCAGAGTGTTCAGAGTCGAGATTGCCGACATGTTGTTCTTTACTACCATTGCCATGATGTTTTTCCTCCTTGAATGTAGAAAAATAATATTTGTAACAGCCATCCCTGACTGTCGTTAGCTATAATTAGCGAACCGCCACCTGCACAAGCAGCTGCTAGCTGGCTGTTTGTCTCCTTGTTTTGGTTCACTGATTACCTTTACACTAACTATATCGACGTTTTTGCTGATTCCTTAAGCGGAATTTTAAATTTTTTTTACTTTTTTTCTTTGACTTTATTTCCCCCCATCCTGTGTTGTCAAAAAGCGCTTTGCCTTATTCAGCACGGCCTCATCTTCCGAACAATAATCCAGAGCCCGAATAAAACATTGGGCTGCCAAGTTCTGCTCTCCCCAAAGTTCATGGATTTCTCCCAACCTAGCCGCCACCTTAGCTGCCACCGCAGGAGAAAAATATGTAGCATGGCAAATATCTGCGCTGCCTTCATCATAGCGCCGCAAAGCTTCTGTCAATAGTAGCTGTGCCTCAGACAATCTTCCCAGTCCGCAAAGCACCATACCCTGCTCCGCATAAAAATCCGGCAGATCTGGATATAACCTGCCTGCCGCTTCAGCCCACGGAAGCATATCCGCATCCGGCCGGCCCAATGCTCGCATGCATTCCAAGATCATGTGATATACATGACCATTGCCACCATGAATAACTGTGCCACTTTCCGTAAAAGCAACAGCGTGCTGCAAGGCCTTCTCATAATCCTTTATCCCATAATAACAATCTGTCAGGAAAAAATCATAGACAGGTTCCCAATCGCCTGACGCAATTACCTGCTGCAAGATCTGTAGATCCCGCCGACATTTATCCTCACTAATCATCTTCGCATAACCAGTATGCAATATATAAAACTCCAACGGCGCATAAGCTACCTGAAGATCCCCCACCGACTTACTGATATGTTCATGAATGCGCCCCCGATAACGCAGATCCGACCGCCGTTGAAATAAGCGCGGGCTCCAATCCATATTGAAACATTTCCGGTCTGTCAATGTCTCCACATCATGGCGCCTAAGCAGAATGACATCTTGCGCTGCCATTCTGGACAGATAATCCAACAACGCCCCCCTATTCAACGGCCTCGGGAACGCTTCATCAGCATCCAAAAATAATATCCAATCCCCCTTTGCCTGCTCTATGGCATAATTCCGGGGTGCAGCAAAATCATCCTGCCAGGGAAAATCAAAGACCTGGGCACCATAGGACCGGGCAATAGATTTCGTATCATCAGTCGAGCCTGTATCCACCACGATGATCTCATCAGCTGCCTCCTGAATAGATGCCAGCGACGAAGGAAGATTATGTGCCTCATTTTTAACCATATAACATACCGATAGTTTTATTTCCTTCATAGCGTATTCCTCCGGCTTCAGCTGATATTTTCCAGCCATTTCTCGTAGGATTTCATCAGCATGGTATCCAGCCCCTGCTGACGGGCCCGTTCCAATGCTTCCCTGGCCGCTTCATATTCCCCCAAATGATACAGACAGCGTCCCAAATTTTGCCAAAATTCGCCATCAGCCTCCTCCTGGGGCACTTTGGCCAGCAAGTTAAAGGCCGCCCGCCATTTTTCCTGTTCCATTAAGTCTTTCACAATATCCTGCCAGATTTCTTGCTGACGCAACGCCAGTTCTCCGTACTTCTCCAATTGTTCATCATCACCATAGGTTAATATATGGGGCCATATAATTTTATAGTTCTGCCAATCAGCAGGCGCTTCCCCCTGGGAAATTTTTGCCCAGATGGCCTGTACCTCAGCAGGCAGCAAAGCCACCAGTTGACGTTCAACATCCCTAAAGTTTTTTCCCTGCTGACGATCAAGTCTCAGCAACAAATCAATCGACAGCTCAAAATTAGCCACCAAACCCTGCTGCAATTTATCCACCAGCGATTGCCAATCGCCCTGCCTCAAAAGTTCATAATACTGCCTCCGCGGCAGTTCTTTTCCATAACGTTCTTGCCAGTGATTGCCGTAATACTCATACAAGTCACCAAAACCATTGCGCTCGCAAAAGCGGCACAAAAAGGCACAATTCTGCTCTGTATCGGCAAAATACCGTTCCATTTCTATAATCAGCTTTTCTCTATTCTCCTGCCTTACCATACAGAATCCAGTCAAAACCTCTTCCTCATAAGGACTGCATTCCATTGCCTGACTGCTATGTTGCAAGGCTGCCTGACTTTTCCCCAAATGCTGCTCACAATCAGCCAGTTTCGCATATACCAAAGCCTCTATATCACTAAATGACGATGACTCCCGTCCATCACTTTGACGAGCCAGCCTTAATGCCCGCGTCAGGTATTTTTCCCCCTGCTCATACTGCCCATTTTCCTGATAAAGTATCCCCATCACTGCCGGGAAATCCGGCAGCGCAGGGAACTTACGGGCGGCGGCCTGAGCAAAAGCCAGCTGATCCGCTTCTGGTTCCGATAAGGCCCGCATACACAACAATACCATATAGTACATATCACCATGGGTTCCCTGCCCTTTAAGAGGTGCATCTATCGCCCGCAATGCGTAAAGCTGTGCTTGCTGGTAATCCCCCAGCCCATGATAGCAATCGGCCAGATAGCGATAATGCTGTGGCTGCTCCCCCTTTGCCGCTATATCCTGTTTCAGCAGGGCCAGGTTCCGCTGGGTCTTTGCCAGAATCACACTGCTGGAATAGCCTGTATGGATAACCTCCATGCAGGACTCCTCCCATACTTTCAAAGGCTTGCCCTCTGTATTAGCCAGATTCTCGTGCACCCTTCCCTCATAACGAAGTTCCGGCCGGTTGCGGAACAATCGTACATTACAGAAGCGGGATATTTCCCGTCCACCATCATCCTCATCCACATTGCAGATAGTCAGACGCACCGCTTCAACATCCGGATGCTGGATTTCACATTCCGCCAAAACGCCCCGCACCTGCTCCGGATGGGCAAAAAATTCATCGGCATCCAGAAACGCCACCCAATCGCCCTTAACATACTGCAAAGCTTCATTTCGAGCCGCAGCAAAATCATCCTGCCACTCATAATGATAGATCTCTGCACCAGCCGCCAATTCACAGGTATTATCCGTTGAACCAGTATCCAAAAGCAGGCATTGATTGGCATAAACTTTGGCATTTTCCAGCCAGCGGACAATATTCTTGGCTTCATTCTTAGCAATCACACAGGCCGTGATATTTAATCGCTCCGCCTTTGCAGCCAGTTTTGTAAATAAGTCTTCCCGCCTCTGGCAGGTCTTCATTACCTCAGCCGTAAACAAGGATGGCTCCAAGCCTGCATAATCCTGTCCCAATTCACAAGCCCTTTTCATTTCCCCGGCTGCTTGCCGATATTGCCAGCCTGCTGCCAGGCTTTCCCCATATTCGGCATGGAATTCTGGCACTTCCGGGAAGTCCTGTACCGCCAGCTTGGCCACCCGCTGCCGCTCCTGGTAGTCCCATTTCTGTCGGGATAATTTTCCCAACAACAATCGATAAGAACGGCTGGCATATGTTTCCGCCTGCCGCCCCCTTGCGATATCCAGATAAGCATACTTCATGGCATTTTCCTGATCATCAATACCATCATAAGCCTCGGCCAGATAACCATATAAATGCCCCGGATCTGACGCTTTCGCCAGCTCTTTCCGCAGAATATCCAGATTGCGCTGAGCCTTTGCCTTCCCCAAACTACCAGCATATCCTGTATGAATAAGCCGCAATTGTTCTGGAGATACTGTGACAATTCCTTTTACCATTCCGCCATTCTGCCTTAATTCTTCATGTATAGCCCCCACATAGCGCAAGTCCTTACGCAAGCGAAAAATCCGTGGCACATAAAGAGACAGCATCACCTTTCCCTCTTCATCCACATCCTGCCGTTGGACAAGGATCAAATTCACAGATGGGGCCTGAGCTGCAATCAAGGAACGCAGAATTTTTGCCATTTTCCTGCTAAAACATTCATCGGCATCCAAAAATATCACCCAATCGCTATTAAGCTTATCCAAGGCAAAATTGCGGGCAGCAGCAAAATCATCCTGCCAGACATAATCATATATTTGAGCACCAAATTCCAGTGCCACTTTCTTCGTCCTATCCGTTGAGCCAGTATCCACCACAACAATTTCATCGGCAGCCTGCTGAACAGATTTTAAGGAAAGGGGCAAGGTCTGCTCTTCATTCCTCACAATATAACAAACCGATATCTTTACATTACGCTCCTCCACGAGTCTCCCCCCTTTGACTTATATTTTCGGCAATGACAAAAAAAAACCTCTCCTTGTCGGAGAGGTTTTTCTCAATATTTTTTGTTGAAGATATTACCCAATTTGTTTACGCCCTGAATATCATAGGCATGAACTGTGGCATTTTGCTGACGGGAACGGTTGAGCCAGGCTTTGGCTTTATAAACCACCTGCATGTCCAGGGGCTTGATTTTCTGTACCAGCTCCTGACATTCTGCCGTCTTGCGGTAATCCTCCGTTTCCGGCAGGGCCTTCATCCGTTCCACTAACTCGCTGCGCTGCTGTTCCAGTTCCAGGAACTCGTCTACATCATCTCTATCGATAAATTTGAGCATTTCCTGCGTCAGGGTATAATACAGCTGCCAATTGGCTTTTGCTTTCGTGAGTTCAGCCGACATAGCTATCACCCTGCACGTTTCTGGTTCCGCCATCCTGACGGGCCTTTTTCATGGCCTGCATCCAGGCATCCCGCAGTTCCTTGATGATATCAATAGCCTCCTGCACCAACGCCGGATCGCTTTTCATATTGCCCTCTACCAAACGGTCGTAGCAATAGTTATAAAGGGGCATAAGCTGATGGGAAATATCATAGTCCATATTCAGGGTAATGCGGAATTCGGAAATAATCTGCTGGGCTTTCTGCAAAGAAGTATTGGCCTGCTCATACTGCTTAGCCTCCACCGCCTCCTTGCCCTCGCCCATAAACTTCAAACAGCCGTTGTAAAGCATCAAGGTCAGTGCTTCAGGTGTAGCCGTCATAATCTGCTGTCTTTTGTAAGCTTCTGCTGCGTTATTTACCATTCCTCTGCCTCCCTAGATCTTTGCGCCTTACTGGCCGCCGCTAATATACCCCATCGTGACACTCATGCGCTGGATAGCCAGCTCCATGGCATCATACTTCTTATAAAGCATATTCTCATAGGACTTCATCATGGTCTTGAAATTGGACATCTTGGTCTGCAATTCCCGGATAAGATCGCCTAAAGAACTGCCATCTGCCGTTTCCGTAGAAGTACCAGCATAGGACTTCATGGTCTTGAGATTCTTGTACAGGGAATCGGAGATACGTCCGACTACGCCTTGTTTGTCGTAGTCGGTCTGCACCTTGCCATTCTTATCCGTATAATCACCATTAGCGTTGAAGATTTCCCGCACGCAATCAGGCTCTGCTGCCAGGGCTTTCTTAAGTTTGTCCTCATCCAGAGTCAGATGGCCTCTGTCTGTAGATGAACTGATGCCAATGGACATCATGGTAGTGTATTTGCCCGTAGCCCCTTCCACCGGCGTATAAATGGCTTCACGCATCTCGCTGATGATCTTGCCAATGGTGCTGTTGTGATTGAGCAGGCCGGATTTGGCTTTTTCATTCCATTTATCGATCTGCTCCTTAGTCATACCCTTTTCCTGGGTCTGGGTCAGCACACCATAGTCGCTGTATTTTTCCTCATAATACTTGTCATTGAGTTCGTCGATCATCTTATTGTAATCTTCCACGAACTTCTTGACATTTTCAACGATTTTATCCGTATCCTGAGTGATGGTAACGGTGGTGGCTCCCTTGGATGCGAGGGTATAAGTTACATTGCCCACGGAAATCTTGCTGGTGGAGGAAGTGTACTTGCGGCCATCGATAGTCACCTCGGCACTTACACCGCTGGCACCCTGTACATACTTGCCAGTGCCCACAGTTACTGTTTCTTCAACTCCAGTTTCCTCATTTGTTCTTGTTTCAGTTTTCGTGGCTTCCACGGCCAAACCGGTAACATTTGCGGAAAGTTCATCCTCAATGCCACTAAATGCCAGCGCATTTACGAGATAACGTCCATTTTCCGCAGCCACACTCTCTGCATCATTGCCAACCAATGTATTATCCACCTGGAAACTGATATTGGTCTTCTTGTCCTCACCGGCATCGGTAAGCGATGATATAACCAAATGGCCATCCACCACTTCGGCGTTAAATTTATTGCCATTCTTGATTGCACTAAGCAAGTCACTTACCTTGCTGGAGGCATCCAGCGAAACTTCTACTTTATTTTTTTCAGGACTGGCATCATCTGTAATGGTGAACTTAATGGGCTCAGAGGTGCCCGACCGAGTAGGTGAGAACAAGGTATTCAGAACCGTATCCTCTCCCAGTGTCACACTACTGGTATAGGATGACTTTGCCCCACCAATGGAACCTGTGCCTGTAGTGGTATGCACCTGCAGTACATCAGACAGTGTACTGGTTAAATTACCGTCTTCATCCGTTCCCTGAGTAACCGAAGCCAACTGCAGATTGTTCAGCAGGGTAGCACCATAAGTAGTGGCCGCTTCTCCCTGATTGCTGTCCACTGTCAGCAAAATCTTATGCTCAACACCGCCATCCTTCTGGTACAGCGAGAAAGCATCGTTGACACTGTCATAAGCAGCCTTGATATTAACGCCTGCCTGATTGATCCGAGAGGACAAATCATTCAGAGTTAGATTGCTGCTAAGGATTTCCTCATAGGTAAAGGAAATCGTCTTCTTGGTGGAATCCGATTCCGTGCCATCAGCAATATCAAAGGAAACCAATGCTGATTCAGCCTTTTTCTTGGCTTCATCTGAAGATCCTGCTATCTCATCTGACAAAGTCTGCTGCTGGTCCTTGGTCAAGAAAATGTCCTTGAGATAAATGCTATCCGACAGAGAGGAATTTTCCCGCGTGATATTTTCCTTCGTCAGCAGATAAGCATTAGATGCCGTCTGGGTCACATTCACCGTATGGGACATCTGCGCTGCATCGGCATTAGCCGTAGCTGTGGCCACTTCCGACTTGGAACTACTAGCCAGCATCGGGCTGGTAGTTGAAGATAGCTTGTAATCATACAGGGTGGATGAGTTGAAAGTATTCAGGGTGGAATACATATTGGCATATGCTTCCTTGACCCATTCGTTCTTTACCTCTTCCTTATACATCTTGTCATACTGATTCTGCTTGGTCATCATGCCCATGCGGACCATGGAATCAACATCGATACCCGACCCGGAAAGGCCGTAAATACCTATACCACTCATGATTCACACCTCCTCAGGCATTCTTGTCGAGGAAGGCCCCCAGCCATTCTCTGGCCTTAGCTATCTGATTCAACATTTCCTCTGGCGGCACTTCCTTGATTACTTCCTGTGTCTTTTTGTCCAGCAACTTCACGGACATTCTGTCCACATCTTTGTGATACTGGAATTCCAGGTTGCAATTGATCCTGCTCATGATCTCGTTTAATTCCTTGGTCATGAAGCTGACAGATTTCTCGTCCATCGGCTCGCGTTCTTCGCTCGCCTTTTCCTGAGCTTCTTTTTCTTCCGCCTGACCAAACTTTGGAGTTTCCTGTGCATCTTCCAGGCGCTTCACCTTTGGTTCCTGCGGTTCCGCTGCCACCTGCATGGAAGCCTTGTCACTGCCAATCCGCTCCGCAGCACCGGCCACAATCGAGGCCGATACGATGTCCTGAATTTTTCCTACCATGTCGATCCCTCCGTAGATTCACACCAGTTTCCCTAACTCCTAAAAATATTAAATTATTCTTTCGGCAGGCCAGCGCTTAAGTCCAAATCCATGGGCACTGGAGCGGCCGCTTGCTGATTCTCTTCCTGTATCGCGCGATAGATCTCGCCACGATAGATCTTTATTTCACGGGGTGCGTCAATAGCAATGCGGACATTGTCTCCTTGAACCTCTACCACATTGATGACGATATTGTCCCCAATCATAATCTGTTGACGCGGTTTGCGAGTAAGTACGAGCATTATTGTTCCTCCTTATTTTCCGGAAACAATCTATGCTTGGTCGTATAGCCGCTCTTGTCCAGTACGAGCTGACGGGCCTGCATATTGGCCGTATTCAGAACAACCGGCGCCATCAGATTGGCTGTCATGTCCTGCACCTTGCCATTATTCACCGTAATCAGCGTATAGATAAGCATATCCTCCTGCTTGGTCAGGGAAAGCTTATCCTGATTTTCGTCATCGATTTCAAACTCATAATCCGGGAAGAATACAAAGGGCATGGTCATCAGAAATGCCAAATCCGGCGTACTGAGTGACTGCAAGAACACATAGGGGCTTTCTTCATCGTAAGGAACAATCACAAATTCATGTTCATCTTCAAAAGCGGGAATTCCATCAGCAAAATGTACAACTTTTTCTTCTGCTACTTCCACTTCACCGAATCTTAATGTGTTGACTTTTCTCATCTGCTCTGCCTCCACTTCCGCGTGAATTTTTCTATCATGCGTAAATATCGTACTTGCCCTCGGTCAGCCACCGCCGTACATTTGCCTTTTGCTGCAGATAAATATCCACTTTGCCGGGAGTAAAATTGGTCTTGGCCTTGTAATCAGCCGTAATATCCATAGTCACATCTCCCACATCAATATCCCCCACAGCTTCTATGGGATGAAATTTAATGATTGGGTCAGGAATCAATTCCGTAACGATGTGACGTTGTTTTTTTATCTCCTGCTGTAGTTTGCTGTCATACCGCTGCACCACAGGGTTGCGCCCCTTTTTGCCACAGTTTTCCACATTGTCCCAGGCTTCCTGAGTCCAACGGGAAGTTGTTTTCGAAAGATCGGCGAAACCCTGCTGGCCATACTTTTTAGCAAAGTCGGTATGATTATCATTGCCGTAAGCATGACGGCTTGGATATTGGTCTATCTCCACGGACGGCTGTGTCCAATGTCTTTTGGAGCGAGCCTGACGTCCGTTGTTATGCAGCTCGGCGGGTGTCGAGTGAGCTTCCAGTTTCCCCAGCTGTGTATGAATACTAATCATCGGCTGGGTAAACCGCATATTAAGCCTTAGCATAGATTACTTCACCCTCTCCATGGGAAATTCCTGCTAAATCCTTTTACTTACTCTTATTTTACCATGTTTTTCTTAAAATTTCCTGTAAAACTTTTACAGATAATCAGCCAGACTCTTCGGGAGGATTCTGCCTCCAAGAGAAAGGCTCATATTGTAGATTGTCTGCTCCTGCATAAGACGAACTGCCAGTTTAGCCACATCGGTGGAACTAACATCGGTTATGTCACTCGTAATGGTCTCATTTACCGTACTGAGCATAGTCTTAGCAGAATTGTAAAGCTGCTGACGCGCACCAAGATAAGTTTCTGTTTCCACAGTCACGGCATGAGCCTGATCAGAAATAGTCTGTCCATCCGTAACCAGCCAGCCATGATCGTCCGACACTACCTTATTATGCACCGTCAGCATTTCATTTAGCATTGCCGTGCCCGAATAGGTATTGCCAGAGTCCGGATCATCAAAAATATCACAGCCAAATATCTGCTCCCCCGTAACATTTACTGCGTCAGCAGTAGGTTCAGTAGTACCATTTTTCTTAACCATGGAAATATGATTATTATCTCCGGTATAAGATGCAATCTGCTGATGAACGGTGGCAAATGTCAAAGTAACGGGCTGCCCATCTACTGATATCGTCTCACTGAAGGCTCTACCCGTAGCCTTTATTTCTCCAGTATTCTTGAAATAATCTGATACTTTGGTGCTTCCTGTCGTATTTCCCCATCCGGAAATAGTTCCCGCTTCACGCCCGGGTACATCGTTAATCGTAGCAGTGGCATTCTGTGCCACAATATCCTTGTAGCCATTCTCCACAAAATCTTCGGAATATACATTGCCATTTTTGATGTTGAGATAATATGTTTTACCGTCATTACCATTCAATGTAAGCATCTGCTGCAAAGAACCATTTTTATAAACACCGTCTTTACCGGAAAAGAATGCCTGCTGATTACCATCCAGAGTTTTAGCCAGCCCCCGATCGACTTCTTTTTCCGATAATTCAAAAGGCTTGGTCAGGTCACGCTGACCGCCGAATACATAGCGATCTCCCTGCATCGTATTCCCCAATGAGATAAGTTCCTGAATTTCAGCCATCATCTCTTTCCCAATAGCCGCCATATCCGTAGCGTTATTGGTATCATTGGCAGCCCCAACAGTCTTTTCCTTAAAGGTGGTCTGTATGGCCGTCATATTAACCAGTGCAGCATCCGAGGTTCTCATCCAGGATATAGCTGTATCTACATTATTCGTATATTGTTCATTTTCATTGATACTTTCATCATAACGGATGAATTTGGAATAATCGACAGGAGAATCTGATGGGCGGTGCAGCTTGCTGCCATCCCCCTGCTCCAAAAGGGTTGTCTGTCTGGTATTGGCGTCGTTCAACTGTTTCTGATAGCTGTAAACCATTTGATTGCTGCTAACACGAATCGACATTTATTTCACCTCATTTATTAGCGTCCTACGGTACCGGTGCTATTAATCAGCCTGTCCAACATCTCATCCATGGTGGTGAGGCAACGGGAGCAGGCACTATAGCCTTTTTGGAACATAATCATATTGGTAAGTTCTTCATTCCAGTCAACACCGGAAGTGGAGGAACGCCAGCTGACAATCTGAGTAATCAGGTCATCCTGCGCACTTTCCTTGATATCGACAGAATTGGCATTGGTTCCCAGCGTGGACATGGCCGAATTATAATAGGCATTCAGCGAAATCTTGCCCACAGCGTTGGCATCAGCCCGCACAGTTTCGCTGAGGTCAACATACTGTACAGAAAGGGTCGCAGTATTGGTGACATTAGATGCATCCAGATTGAAAAGGTTGCTCATATTGACCGCATTCGTTCCATCCCCAGGGCCGTTGACTTTCACAATATGTTCCCTGCCTGTATTGGGATCGAGGCCATAAGTTCCATTACCATCCACATATTTCTCCACCGTAAGTTTCCGAGCAGCGATCAAGGTTGTGCCACCGGTCTCGGTTATCTTGCCATTGACCTGCATAGCATTTATGATATTGATGCCATCCAGATATGAAATTTCATTAAGCGTACCATCTATCTTTACAACAGGCGTGTAAATTTCGTTTCCATTATCAGTATAGTCCAGGCTGCGTGTAATGCTATCCGACACGTACTCTGTAGCCACTACTCTATGCTCTGTATTATCCCAGGAATAAATCGTATTATCATCACCAAAGAAATTACGACCATAGGACGGACCTATATATGTGCCATCATTCCTAAACTCACCGAAATTGCCATCGGCACCGTCAATACCTGCCCCCTGCTGGTGCATATTATTAAAAGTCGTAAGCATAAAGCCCATCATGTCGGCCATTTTATCAATATAAGTCTTATCCTCGGCAATGGTGTCCAACTGAGCTTTCAAACTTCCGTTCAACGGAATATAAGACACACCTGATTCCTTTATTTGAATCGTATAATCATTTATGCCATAGGTAGTATTGTTATATGGATCAGACATCTCCAAGGTCAGCTTGTTTATACCATTAACCATGGAAATACCATTGGAAACCACGGTATACATACCTTTGTCATCTTCATAAACGTTGAGATTCATGTACTTGGACAATTCATCAACCAAAAGGTCGCGCTGGTCACGCAAATCATTGGCGTGTGATCCCGCCGCCTCGGCTGACATAATATTTTTATTTAAATCAACGATTTGACCGTTGATATCATTTATCGTACTTAAATGCACCCGCATATCTTCATATTGGGCGTTAATCTGATCCTGCAACTGCGACGAAACCGTTTTTACCCGATCGATCAGGATATTAGCCTGTTCCACCACCGTAACACGATTGCTATTGGTAGACGCATTTGCAGACAGATCACTCCAAGCCTTGTAGAATTTCTCCATGGCATTGAGGATGCCGGTCTTATCCGAATCATCGAAAATTGCTTCTAGCTTGTCATAATTAACCTGCTGATTTTTGTAGTACTCATGGGTTGATGTTTCCGCCCAAAACTGCTTGTCAGCGTATACATTGCGTGCCCGCATGATGGACATGGCATCAACACCAGTACCAACCAGAGAATTGCCATACAGAGACGGTACTTCCTGGGCACGGGTGGCGGCCTGATTCACCGACTGACGGGAATAGCCTTCCGTAGAGGCATTGGTTATATTATGACCAACGGTATCCAATGATAACTGATTAGCAAAAACGCCGCGAACCATTGTATTCAGTCCGGAAAATGTGGAACGCATAATTTATCACCCATTCTTTCCTCTGCCACATCTGGGCAAAACTAACTGCTGCTTAGACGCTGGAATCAAACATCTTGATTCCGCGTTGGCTCTCGCTCTCCGCTGCCTCCTGTGTATAGATATTGCTGGCCATGGTACGTGTCATGATATTGATGTTATAATCCACGTATTTCTTGCCCTGTTCCAACAACAGCGTTGCCGCAATGATCTCCCTATGCAGGGATTGCTCAAACTCCTGTGCACGATGAAAAAGATGCACAAGGATTTCCCATGCTTCCGAAGGAGGCATCTGACTAATGAATGTTCGCATATCCTTTGCGCTTTGCTTCTGTAAAAAATCCCTTTTTTTCTTTTCCAGTTTGGCTATCTCCAGCAAGGCAGGTTCCAGGGACTGTACCGCAGCAACGATATTGGCGCCTTTATTTTCTGCTTGCAAGACTTCTTTCAGTGCTTTGATTTTTTCCAAACATTGATTGCTGAGAAGCACCTGCTCCCGCAGCAAACGTACTGCTTCGTCCATAGGTTCTCCCACCTTCAGGCGTTAAACTCAAAATTCTTGTGATGTGTGGTTGCCTCGCCGCCTTTGCCATAAGCTGGTTCCACCTGAGCTCCCCCCAGACGGTTCAGATGAAAGGCTGCAGCTTCCATGGCGGCACGAATCAACAGGGCATTGCCCTCACTTAGTTCCTTGGCTTCCTTCACGGTAGCCTGCAACATTCTGTAAAGATTCTGCACAACTGACCGCAACTTTCCTGCAGGGATCAGCCCCATAATATCCTCCATTTTAGAGTCTGGCCCCAATTTTTCATTGGTAGCAGCCAGTTTAAGGAGTATAGCCTGACGCTTTTTTTCCAATTGGGCAATATGGCTGGTTGTTTTTTCCTCTTCCGGCAACAGAGCTTCCACAGTCTTCATATCCACCAGGATCAGGGCCGTGCGTTTCTTTTTGCCGATTTCAATCAGTGCCTTATAATCCTTGTTGAGTTCATTCAATATATTTGCAAAATCCTGCCACATGCCATAAATCCTCCCGCCTGTATGTTAGAATCGAATGCCTAAAAGGCTGGCTGCAATATTTTCACTGGGTACATTGTAGTCACCATTAGCAAATCTTTCGTTCAGGTTCTGCACCTTCTCACCGCGGACTTCGTCCATATTCTGCAGTTTCTGAAGCATGCTGCTGAAGCTCTGCCCCTCACGGGATAAAAGAACCTCATCACTCTTAGCTGCTTCCCGAACATTACCGACCCGCTTCACGCCGCTTGCAGAACTTACACTGTAAGCCCCTGCCACAGCCTGTACATTGCCATTGATAATCATCTTTTTCACCACCTGTAATCCATTATTTTCCTTACATCCGTCGAAGTTACATAGTATCTTCTGCTTGAACTATCGACAAAAAAAGCAGGAAACTTAATTCCTGCTTTTTGGTCATTATTTAGGATTACAGCTATTTTTCGCCATAAATCGGCATTTTTCGCCCATTATCATGTATGAATATCGAAACCTTCATTATTAATAAATTCTTAACGATCCTTGGATCGGAAGCCCTGTCCTCTGTTCTGATCAGTTTTGGACATCTGCCGGGCTGCAGTCTGCATAGCTGCCTGCTTCTGGAGTTCTGCCCGGGCAGCCTCTTCACAGGACTGGCAAATCTTGCCGGTAATGATTGGTGCACCACATTTCTCACAGGGATAGGTCATCTTGATTCCAATCTGCTCAAAGCGGCCTTCACGAATCATCTTCTTGATCATGCCTGAAGGAGCGCCGGTAGCTTCGCAGATCTCGGGAATCTTCGCCCCCCGATGATCGCGGACATACTCCACTACTTCATGTTCCTTCTCAAGGATCTTGTCGTAGCAATCCATACATACCTTATGTCCCGTGTCGTTAAAAAGCTTCCCGCACATGGGACAATTCTTGATTTTTCCAGCCATATTCTCCTCACTCCTTGGGCGTGTATTTCTCATCATTTGGGTTATTCGCGGCAAAGAAAGAAATTTCCTGCCAACCTTACCAAATTTTTCCTAGCATAAACCACGCCCGGCCCTTAGCCTTGGCTTTCTCGCTGAGACCAGGATCATCACCAATACGACGGGCATAATCCAATCGGGCGAACCAGTCATTGGGCTTAGTGTAGGAAAGGGCCGCACCATAACCCATCAAGGTTATCCCCGTCGATGATACATTCAGATTACCAGTTGGCTCTTTCTGACCGTCATTGCGATACCAAACATGACCAACATCATAATAAGTACTGAAAACTAATCCTGGTACTTTCGTGTAAAATCTTGCTTCCACGGTTCCCATTATGCCCTCATCGCCGGCACCCTCGCCCTGAGGATAGGCTCTGACTCCACTGGCTCCGCCCAAATACATACGCTCAGAGCCATCAAGATTATGACTGGCAATCTGTCCACTGCCTTTAATCAATACATCCGCACGATTGCCAAGCCGTTCTACAGCAGACACGCTTACCTCGCCTTTCGTATAATGTCCCTGTGTTCCTTTCCTGCTATAAATCTGTTTTGCATAGTCAGAATCCAGCCCTAGAACACCTGTGGTTACTTTAGCACTATAATTGACAATCGATCCCTTGCGCCGTTCAAAACCTTCCAGCGCTACATAACCACTATGTGAATGTTTGCGTGCTGTCCCGAACCCGGTATGTTCATCTTTAAGTTTGCGATAATCATATCCATAGCGAATTGTCAGCCCACTGTTGGTTAAATGGTACAGGGAACGATGCCCAAACAGGCTGGCCGTTTCGGCAATGCCATTAATCCCCAAGTTGCCCAGCCCTGTCTCATAATCCATACGGCTATAGCCCAAACCTAACGTAGCCCCGCCACGTCCCACAATGGTCTCATAATTGGCATAGTAGTTATGCATATGCTTATTGGAAAGCATTCCGCCCACGGATACCTTATCGCCATTGCCGCTGACATCATAGATATTATGCTGTAACCCGTAACGATACTGGCCTGTATCCTTACTGCCATAATTTTCCACATAGAGGACGGTATTGCTGCCCTTGCCCTTTTCGATACGCACGGTCAGATCGCTGGTGCCGAATTCCTTGCCTGGACTCAGCACACCGACAGCCTTAGTACCGCTCACATCCGAGATGGAATACAGGGTGGTTTCCAACCGGCCCGTGCGAATAATATCCCCCGCCTTGAGGCTGTTGACAAATCCCTTGGCCACCCGATCTTTCATACGGCTGCGGTTGTCAATCTTGATTTCCCCATAACGGCCGGGAATGACCTTGATCAGAATCATGCCATCATGACTTTCCTGGGCGGGGACATAGGCCGCCGCCGCTGGATAGCCATGCTGCCGGCAGTAGCGGGTGAGAGCCGACAACGTGGCATTCAGCTGCGTCATCGTCTTGTTCTCACCCATGCCGTCCTGCAGGATCTTTGTTAGTTCCTTCTTGTCCAAATAAAGGTCCGGGGCTTCCAGCCGGAAATTACTTATGGCAAATTCCACCTGAGGAGCCGCCTGCGGCCTTTCGGGATTATTGTCCTTCACTTCCGCTTCCGGGCGGGGGAGGTTTTCATTAACCTCCTGCCCGGGCTGGGAAAGAGAGGGCGCGGCCAGAGCCATGCTCCCTCCTAAATTCATAACAGCAACCATCAATCCTGTTGCAATTTTTATTTTGCTTAATTTCTTCATGCTGTTTACCTTCCCATTAAGCTACATTGACACCTTCATTTTTTACTTCCACTTCGATTTCATCATCTTCATCAGAATCTGAACCTTCGATGGCAATTTGACTTTTCTTTTTCTGAACTACAGATTTATCCTCTTTTCCATCATCTTCCAGAGGATTGACCTCAAGGTTAACGACCTGACCATCGTCGCTGACTTCAACATGGGCAATACCGGCAGCATCGACACCTTCCGTATTGACAATATCATTACCTACAATGCCCATAGTCGCCAGTTTTGTACCTTGACTGGTTGCATCTACATCCGTACTTACCCCCATGTTACCGCCATGGATCTCACCGCTATTGATGGTCTCCGTCCCTACTACATTACCCTGACCGTCCTGATATTCGATGACCGCTATCCCGGTATCGCCAAAACCACTGTTCATATCATGCGAAATCTGTTGGTAAATATCGCCACCAGCTGAAATCCCAGTGTCAGGGTTATCATTGCTAGGAATGACATTCACCGTAAGAGCCGTATCATTACCAGCATCCTGCGCAAACGTATAGTTAAGCCCCAGATTGCCGGAAATGCGATTGCTATACCAGCCATAAACCTCGTAGTAACCAGGATTGCTGGTCGTAGTCGTCTCATACGGAGCAAAGACGAAGGAGTCTGCCAGAGTGCTGTCAGTTGCCACTAGGCCTTCTACACTGCCACTGAATTCCGGCATTTCATCCCCCATGAAAACGGCTGCAGGCGTAGCCACGATATTAAGTCCCTTGCGGGAAATCGTACCTGTACCTTCAACGACACTATCCTCTAACTGGTAATTGCTATTACCAAGACTTAATGTATAGGATACCGTATGGTTAACTAGTTCGTCAGAAGTCTCAGAAATTCCTGCATTAGCATTATCATAAGTTGCTACTGCTGTCAAACCAAGATTTCCCTTATCCTTAGTAATGTAATTGCTGAGGGAAATATTTGCCTCGGCATTTTCCACACCATCGGTTGTACCATCATATACCTTGGTCATTTCACCAATAACGCTGGCTGTCAGCACCCGGGGAGTAATCACGCCATCATCTGCCGTAATCACACCATTCTGCCCGTAGTTCGTGACAGTGATATCCGGCGAAGCAGCGCCCTGCGTCAATTCATAGTCACCATTGTCAATGGCAATATCATAGCTGTATTCCTTATTGGTGCCAGCGTTGGCATCGCTATATGCTGCAGAATTGATCAGCACATTCACGCTATCGCCGTCCAGGATTCCACCAAGTGACACATTGGTATTAGATGCATAGATATCGCTAATAGCCGTTTCGCCGTCATATGCCTTCACCGGCGCACTTACAATATCCACGGTCAAAGCCGCAGGTGTAATGGTACCGCTGCCATTCAGGCTGGTCGTTGCCACGTAGTAATCATTTACGCTGTTATCATTTTCAGTATAAACATCCTGCAAGGTGAAATTCGTGAAGGTAATCTGCTGCGTTGCCAGCGTACCATCGTCATTGCGATGCACATGACCATCCTCATACTGTCCCTTAATGCTCTCCGTGTTCAGCCAGATATCCGAATCACCTGCAACAAGGCCTGTGGCAGCCAGTTTAAACCGGCCGGAGCTGGTGTAATTATCCGCCATATCGGTGGTGGCATCATAAACTTTATCAATGCCATCAACCTTGACAGGCTCCACGTAGACCTTGCGCTGCTCAATATCGCCCGCTGCAGTTGCCACAGGTGTAGCAATTTCATAGTTGCCGCTTTCATCCGACAATCCCAACGTATAGGTAATGGTTTTGCTGTTGGTGTCAGCAGCTTCCGGTGCCACACTGGCATGCTTGTCGTCATAGTAAGCCGTAATCGTAATCTTGTTCAGGAGCTCATCCTTGGCCAATACAGCCTGATCATCTGTATCCAAAACGAAATTGCCCGTATCAGCCACTACCGTGCCATCGTAAATCTTGCGATTGCCAATGGCATTCACAACGTCTGCATTAATCTGCCGCGGAGTAATCACACTGTAGACACCTTCTGCGGAGCTGTCCAGATCCTTGCCTGCCAATGCTTCCAATACAGAAGTATCCAGCACATAGTTGGCGTTTCCGCTGCCATCATTGACTTTCGTATTCACGGAATTGATATGATAGTTCAGCACATGGGTGCCGCCCACATTCTTATCATCATAATTACCCACAGCTTCATAATCAATGGTCAGATCATGGCCATCCATACCCGTTACGGTAAGCTTCAGAATATCATTGATTCCCAATTGCTCGCCAGCACTGCCGTCACTATAATCATACACCTCTTTCAAATCCGTATCCGCATTATACTCACGGATAACCGGCTTCCAGTTCTCTGTCGCAGCCTGGGTAATGGTTATGGGCTTAATCTTGCCTTTGGCCAGCGCCGCCGCAAAGTAAGCGGTGTTATCAATGGTATAATTCTTGGAAATACTATTGGTACTGTCATCGGCATTCATGACATCCAAAGCATTACTAAGGCCAGTATAGAGCACATCCTTATAGGCTACCTCCTCACCATTCCAGCTGACATTAGCATCTGCAGCAAAGTCATTGGCACTGCTGCCGCTGCCATACTGGCCGGAAACCTTGGCCAAAGCCGCCTCACTCAGCGTAAAGGATTCACCATTCACACCGGTGAAAATTAATTTGTCTGCCGTCAGCTGATCATCATCAGCCAAAGTTCCATCCCCGACAACTGCGGTGCCATTGTAAGTCTTGTTGACTGCCAACGGAGTCAGCGTCAGTACCGCCTTGTTGATAACGCCAGTACCTTCCAGCGTGGAATATGCGCCATCCGCATCCGTACCAAGATTATCCAGACGATGAATTTCATAGTTGCCTGCAGCCTCGCCGCTAAGCACCACATCATAGGTAACCGTCCGGTCGCCTGCATCCTTGCTGTCATAACGGGCATTGATAACAGAATTGCTGCGATTGAGCTGCGTGCCGTCAAGATCCGTCAGCAGATCTCCATCCCGGACCACAATCTTATTGCTGACATCTTGAGTCACAGCCGTATTACCATCATAGATTTTCCCAATAACAGGTGTATCTGCCAGGGAAACATAAACCTTCCGAGGATTGATCACACCATCATCAGCCGTTATAACGCCATTCTGTCCCTTGTTGCTGATTTCTATTGTCGGCAGATCTGCGCCCTGCGCCAAAGTATAATCGAGGTTGTCAATCGATACTGTGTAGGAATATTCCTTGCCTTCAGCAGCATTGGCATCTGCATATGCACCACCGATGTACTGCCAGTTAACCTCCTCCCCTGCCAGTATTCTGTCCGTCGATAAGGTCAGATTATCAGGCGTGTCATATTCTGTACTCAGGTTTCTAGTGGCATCATAGCCCTTGACAGGTGCAGCATTAATGCCTACCGTCAAAGCCCGGGGCTGAATCTTGATACTGCCGGTAATCACATCATCAGCGACCAGATAGTAATCTCCCAGATCACCACCATTTCTTTCCAGCGTATCCGTCAGGGCAAAGCCTGTAAAAGTAATATCCTGTGCCACCACATTGCCTTCAGCATCGCGCTGGACATGGCTGTCTGCGTAAGTACCTGTAATGTCAGCCAGGTTCAGCTGAATGTCTTTGTCTCCGGTTACAATGCCGGAACTTTCATCTGCTGCCGCCAACTGGAAATGATCTGCATTAGTATAACCAGCTGGCATAGACGTAGTACCATCATATTCCTTCTCAATATTATCAATGTTTAACGGTTCCACATACACCGGACGCTTTTCGATATCACCCCAAGCAAAACCTTGCGGGGTAACGACTTCATAATTACCGCTGTTATCATCAAGACTCAAAGTATAATAGATCTGCTTGTAGTTCGTGATTTCTCCTGGATTTGCACTGGCATGCTTATTGATATAATTCGCCGTAATCTCAGCTTTGTCCAGAATTCCATCCTTCGTCAAAACAGCGATATCGTCATCATCCAGAGCAAAATTGCTGCTATCAGCATTTATCGTGCCATCGTATACCTTGCTGTTGCCAGTGGTATTCAACACCTCAGCATTTAACTGCCGGACGGTAATCGTACTGAGTACATTTTCATCTGCACTGTCTACATCCTGACCAACCAGGCTATTCATCACAGCGTCAGACAGAGCAAAGTTTGGCTTATTATTGGCATCCTTGACCTGTCTTTGAACGGAATTGATATGATAGTTCAGTACATGGTCATTCCTAACGTTCTTATCATCATAAGCTCCCGCAGCCGTGTAACTTACCGTCACAGGATTTCCATTGGGATCTGTTGCCGACAACGTCAGAATATCATTGATTCCCAACTGCTCACCTTTGACACCGCCCGTGTAGTCATAGACCTCATTCAGATCTGTATCCGCATTATACTCACGGATGACAGGTTTCCAGTTCTCTGTAACAGACGTGATCATCATGGGGTTAATCTTCCCCTTGGCTTGATCTGCCGTAAAGGAGGCCGTGTCCTCAATGGTATAATTCTTGGAAATACTGTTGGTGCTGTCACTGGCATTCATAACGTCCAAAGCATTGCTAAGGCCCGTATAAGTTACATCCTTATGCGCAACTTCATCACCATTCCAGCTGACATCGGCATCGCTGTATGTACCGGAAACCTCGGCCAACGCCGCATCGGTAAGGGTAAAGGATTCATTATTGACACCCTTAAAGATCAGCTTATCCGTTGTCAGCGCATCATCTGTTGCCAGAGTGCCATCACCGATAACATTCGTCCCATTGTAGGTTTTGCTGACTGCCAACGGATCCAGTGTCAATACCGCCTTATTGATGACGCCAGTGCCTTCCAGCGTGGAATACTCGCCATCCTCCGCCGTGCCAAAATTGGCCAGACGATGGATTTCATAGTTGCCTGCGGCATCGCCGCTAAGCACCACATCATAAGTAACCGTCCGATTGCCTGCATCCTTGCTGTCATAGCGGGCATTGATAGCAGATTTGCTGCGATCAAGATCCGTACCATCAAGGCTGGTCAGCAAGTCGCCATCCCGGACAATAATCTTGTCGCTTACAACCTGCTCCACAGATGTATTGCCATCATAAGTTTTCACAATAGATGGTTCCGCATCCAGCGATACATAAACCTTCCGCTTTTCAATCACACCATCATAGGCTTTAATGACACCGGACTGTCCGCCAGCCGCTACGGTAATAGTCGGCAGGTCCGTTCCTTGAGACAGCTTGTAATCCGCATTATCAATAGATACAGAATAAGAATATTCTTTACCAGTATCAGCATTGGCATTTGCATACCCGGCAGAGATTAACTGCCAATTAACATTATCGTCTCCCACCACGCCAGACAGCGTCAGATTATCCTTGGTATTGTAGGCATCACTGAGATTGCTGTTCGCATCATACTCTTTTGTAGGAGCTTCATTAATAGCAACCGTCAAGGCCTTCGGTGAAATCGTGCCGCTGCCAGTCAGGGAAGTGGTCTGCAGGTCATAATCAGCTGTAATATTATCATTGGCTGTATCATTATCCTGCAAGGCAAAGTTGGTAAAGTTGATAGCATGGGTGCCAACATGTTTATTGGTATATTCGCCCTGAATCGCATCGATATTCAGAACAATATCCTTATCATCAGCCACAACGCCCGTATTTTTATCCGCATCTTTCAGCTTGAAACGACCAGCATTACTGTAATTTTCCGGCATAGCCGTGGTGCCATCGTAATCCTTGTCAATGCCATCAACATCTAATGCCTCTACATAGACCTTGCGTCTGATGATATCACCTTTGGTAGTGCCGACAGCGGTATTGCCCGTAATAGCTGCCGTATCACTGCCCAATACATAGTTGCCATTACCATTCCCCGTCAAAGTCAGGGTATAGTCTATAGTCTTTCCTTCCGTAGCATGCTTATCCTTATAATCGGCCTTAACCGTGTAATCCACATGATCCGTATCCGCATTGATGATCGCCTGATCCTCATCAGAAAAATGAATCTTGCTTTTTGCATCCAACACTACCGTACTGCCATCATAAATCTTGCTGTCCTTTTCTTCTATGATATTGATGGCCAACGGTGAAATATGCCCCGTGACAGAAGCACCATCCACATTGCGGGAGGTATCCGTACTTTGCCAGGTGGTGACAGCATCACTAACCACCGCATCAGACAGCTGATAGTTGCCCTGATTGGCATTTACACCAGTTACGGTATAAGTCAGGGCACGATCACCCTGATTCTTCGACACATAACCTACGGAACTGGAATCATACTGATAGCCTTTCTCTCCGGCCTGCAGTTTCAGCACACCATCATAGTCAGTATCCACCTGCAGAGTCAGCACACCATCGGCATCTGTATTCACGGGCAGATTCGTCGTCGCATCATATACCTTATCCACGCCGGTTTGCCAGACAGCCTTCAAGGGGGCCGTAATTTCTTTCGGCACAATAATCCCCTTGGCATCATCCACAGCATAGGTAACACTGTTTACGGCAATGCTGTAATTTTTAGCCAGATTATTGCGCTGAGCATAATCCGCCAGTGCCGTCTGCAAGCCTTCATAGCTCAGGCCCTTATCCAGCACTGTGCCATCTGCAGCCCGACTCACATTGGCATCCGTGTAAGTTCCCGTAATCAGAGCCTTAGCTGCACCATCCAAAGCAAAGTCAGCATCCCTTTCAGCCAGATTGTCAAACTTCAGATTATCGCCGGCATTGGTAACATCTGCCGAAGTATCATAAACATGGAAATCCTTCACAAAATCAATGGTCAATTCCCGCTGCGTAATTGTACCTGTGCCTTTGAGGGGATCAGCAGCAGTTATCGCCGTCCTGTCTGCCAAATTATCTGCATAGCGGTGCAATTCATAGTTGTCCGAATCATCCCCTGTCAGTTTCACATTGTAGATAACATTAATATTGTTGCCCACATTTTCATCTGCATAAGCAGCCGTGATATTATCCCAGTCTACATTAACATTATCCCCTTCCAGAAAATCTGTAGAATCTGTCATATAAATTTTGTTGTTATTGCCTGCAACAGACTGCTCCACATTCGTGGTGCCATCATAGGTCTTCTTAATGAGCGGCGAATCATTCAAGGCCACATGGACATGACGCTGGGTGATTTTCGCATTATCCTTGGTAAGATCAAAGTAGAATACGCCATCCTGCGGAACATCGCTGATGGCAGGTTGATCATTGATGGTAACATTGGCAAAACTATAGTTGTAGTTGTCGTTGCTGATCCCCAAACGCAGATTTGCTGTATACTCACCAACAGCTCCATCGCCCTCATACTTGGTATTTTCCAGATCCAGTGAGAATACCAGCGGTACTTCCTTGCCATTAGCAGTCACTTTAGGAGCAGTCAGGTAGTTTTTGAGCGCCGCCTCGGAATAATCGCGATTATATTCGCCGCCAGTGTAGGCAAGCTGCGTATTCTTGTCATATTCCTTGGTTATATCGCCAATACCAAACTCATAATTTCCATACAAGTCACAAGGCTTTATGACACCAGTGCCGTTTATCTCTGTGATTTCATTACCTTCATTGTCAGCCAAATAATAGTTGTTATTGCCAATGGCCAGATTCGTGTAGCGAACCACATGTGTTCCCGGATTATGATCGGCATCAGGATTCACATTACTGTCTTCCTTGGTATTGGCAGCATCGTAGTATACACCTGTATTTTCCGTAATCTGTAAGTCATCACTATTCAGACCATCATAATTCGTCCCCAGTTGCAAAACACCTCTGGTGGTATCTGCCGCGACAGATGGCGTACCATCGTAGTCCTTGGTTATCGACTTATTAACCGTAAGTTCCACACCAAAGGGCTTAATGGTATTACCCGTGGTGACAATCTTCCCATTCGTCAGCTCATTGCCTTCACTGTCCACGATCTTGTAGTTATTGCCGGCACCACTGATGGCAGGGGTATACTCAATGCTCTTATTACCATCACCAGCATTAGGATCAGTATACTGGCCCGTGCTGGCATTCTTACCGATGACGTTGCCAGCCTTGTCCTTAATCAGACCGGTCAGGTTGATGATGTCGCCTTTAGACAAAACAGTCCCCGTAGCCGTATCCGTGGAATAGGCCTTGTTATCGCCATTATATAGATCAGTACCACCATCATAATTCTTCGTCAGCGTCTCATGGACAACCGTCGCCTTAACCGGACGGGCAGTGATTTCTCCTGAATTGATCGTATTACTCTTAGTAAACGTATCTGGTCCATTATAATCATAGTTGGTCAGATCATTCTTATTGATCGATATGGTATAGGTGACAGTTTTGTTCTTCGCCACATCAGCCGTATCAAATGTAGCACTATCGATCTTGAATTTATACGCCGGTGAATCCGGATCACTGTTGCTGACAAAACTACCGGTAGGCAAATTGATACCACTGGCCTCGTCGTTGATCCATTTCCGCTGGAACGCATCCAGTTCGTCACCTTCCATGCCATATTCGCCTACGGTCGCGCTACCGCTATAGACCTGCGTGATGTTATCGCTCAATTTAAAGACAAAGTCATCCTGCGTAATAGTGCTGGGGCGTATAATGCCTTTGCCATAGAAGGTATTCTGCACTTCATAGTTCTTTGCATTATCCCCCAAAGCAGTGAGCACGCCGCTGTATTGCACATCTTTATTGGACGCCTTACCACTCTCATCACGATAGACATCCTCATTTTTCTTAAAATCGGTATCATTGCTGCCATAACCATAGATACCGTTAAGACTGGAAATAGCAAAACCATCATTTTGGACTACAGTATTGTTATCCGTATTATCGGTCGTATCTTTACCAAAATCAATCGTTGCCAAACTCGGGAAATTCTCATCCTTCTTCACGTCCACTTTCGTGTCATATTCTTTGGAAGGAACCGCAGTAGTACTAAGACTAAGCGTGCGTTTTTGAATGGTTCCCGTTGCAGTCCATTCGGTAATCGGCGCATCTACTGTATTGTTGCGGAAGTAGTAATCATTATGGGTATCCCCATCCAGTGCCAAAGTGTAGTTCACCGTTTTGGAGCCAGCATTTTTATCATTGAATTCCGCAGTGATGCCATTGGTGGGCTTATACGTGGAATCCATATCCGTAAGCAACTGATCTTTGATGGTAATCAGATTTTCTCCCTTGGCACTGATGTTTTTTATACCATCATATACCTTGGTAATCTTGCCATCGGAACTATCCGTATTATTGTCCACCAACAGATCATCTGTGACGGTGATTGCCTTGGGGGTAATCTTGCCGCCATCGGTGATAGTCTTCAGAACATAACCATCTGTTTTCAGTGAATCAGCAATACTGTAATTACCGTTTTCTGTCACAGATAACTTATATGTCACATCCTTAGCTGCAGAATTATCACTATGCTGGTCTTCATAGGTTGCCCCAGCCACAGTCAGCGTAATATCCAATTTCTTCGTTGAATCGGCGGGCTGAACATATGCCTTACTGGAGGTTAGATAATCTTCAGCCTTCACCGTGCCATAGGCCACATTATTGTTGCCATCATAGACCTTTGTTATGGCTTTGTCATTACGATCCAGCTTGATCCAGCTGCCATCGGTAATTTCCAACGGATTGATACGGCCATCACCATAAGCCACCGTACTCAGATCATCTGCCAGAACATAGTTACGGTTTTTCAATAGATTCCCCAAACCGGTATAAGCGACTTTATTGTCAACCACTGTCGTGCCCTGTCGCTGCACATTTCCATTTGCCTTGAAGGCACCATTTACAAAAGTACCATACTGGCCCGTCAGTATCTTAGAACCTTCTGCTAATTGTCCATTGGCATCCACATCAAAGATCGTATTTACAGCCTCTCCTAAATTCTGATTATCTGCAACTGCGTTGATGGTTATACGGTCATTGGCCAGCAATGGCGCCGTATTGTTGACTTTATTCGTCACGTCTTCTGTGCCATCATAAGTCTTGGTAGCCTTGGCGAAAGTAACCCCCGTAATGGTGGCTGGTGTGATTTTACCCTTGCCTTCGAATGTAGCCGTGTTGTCATTGCTGGTACTGAAGACATAATTGTCCGAAGCTTGCCCATTCTCCAGGACTGCAGCCGTATAAGTGATATTCTTATCCGCTATGCTATATCCAGTCGTAGACTGCGTGTAATTAACATCCTTGCCAGCAGCATCATTGCCAGTCTTGACGTATACCCCCGTGATACTGATGGTGGATTTATCCGTATCACCTAACAGATGATGGGACGTATCTGTGGAATCCGCATATTTCAGATACCCCGGGAAACTGAATGTGGTATTGCCGGCACTATCCTTCACTGCATCCGTGCCATCATAGACCTTCTCCGCATAACTTGTGGGATTGACCACCACATTCAACGTCCGAGCTTTAATCGTACCCGGGCCAATAACCGTGTTCGTACCACTTGTATTGATGACTGCACCATCCAATGTATAATTGGCCGCCGAATCTCCGGAAATTGCCACAGTATAAAGGACACCAGCTGCCTCCTTCACATTCTTGGTTTTCTCAGCTGTACGCTCTTTATCCGCATCCAGCGTTCCGGTAGCCGAAGTGACAAAATCTGCTCCCTTTACGGTGAACGTCAGGCTATCGCCCTCAATCATACCGCCTGTCGCCCCGACATTGCTGACGGTATAGTTCAGTGGAGCCTTATAGCTGGATGTGCCATCATAATACTTATAGGGGTCAGTCTGCTTCACACCATCCTTATACCAATAAAAATCGGTCGAAGAAATATTCTTAGGTGTTATTTCTCCATTGCCATAGAGCGCGCCGCCCGCAGAAGCATTAACACCGCTCCCGTCCAGCCCATCAATTGCTGCGCTATAGATGGGGACATTGTTGGCATTAACCAGCTTATAATTTTTTCCTGTTGAGTCATTCAGCTTAATTCCTGCATATTCTACCAAATGACTGCCTGCCTTTTTCGTAGGTGAATACGTATTATCCGATTTCTTATCTACGTAGTTAGCCAGATCAGCATATGTCAAACCAATCGTATCCACAGTCTGCCCATCTACCAAACCGCCATTCTCACTCTGATCGGCTGCTATCTGTATTTGCGCCTCTGGTTTATACGTATCGCTAACGGTCGTTTCGCCGTTATATTCCCGCTTAATCCCCGTGGCATTTTTCAACTCAATACGAAGTTCCCGCTGCTCAATCACACCGTTTTTACTCGTCCCGGAAAAGGAAAGTGAACTCACATTGTCAGTAACGGTTCCTACATTCTCTGCATCATTGATATCTACCAGTTCATAGTTACCATACGTATCTCCTGTCAGCGTAACTGTACCTGAGGCTGTAACATATTTCCCTACGCCAACATCAGGGCTCTCTTGCGTTCCAGCAGCATCCGTGGTAAATTTGGGGGCATTCGTTACCGTATGCGTAAGCGTGACCGTACCGGTATCTTCTTCAAAAATGCTGCCATCTGTCCCTTTGAACAAATTACCCACAGCAGCACTTGCATCCGCCGTACCATCATATACCTTCCGGATTTCCGTAGTCTCATTAATGCCCGCTTTTATCTGATACGGATTCACAATGATAGCATTGCCAATATAATCATAACCAGACTGAGTAGAGCTAAAAAGATTATAGATTCCTTGGTTGCGTATAGTTACGTTTCTACTATCTCCTACTGAAGGTGTTACATTTACCGTAGTTGTTTTGCCATTATATGTCCAAACGGTATCCTCAGCAGAATTATGCGTAGTCGTCTCACCATCACGAGTATAGGTGTAATTTACCGATACCGTACCGTTAGCCTTTAAAAATGACCGCAAGAGAGGCAACGTATCTCCTTCATAAATACGCCATGTATCATTACTGCTTGAATCACCTAAAAAAGCATAACTGGAGGCCTTTGTTGCATCAGCATTAGTAGTGTTATTATTTCCTCCAACTATTTCACCATCTTTAATAATATAGGTACTACTAGGATTTCCTCCCGTTTTCGTTATATTAGTAGCTGTTGTATATACATTGGATATCGACGTTGTATCACTAGCCTGACCAACGATTCCTCCAGAATTCGTAGAATCGTGAAAGTTAATATTTGTCGTATACGAATTAGTTATTTCTACAGTTCCAGATGTCTTCCCAACTATACCACCAATTGCATACGAGCCTTCAGGAAATATTTCTGCCCCCGTTACATAGACACTATTGACTTTTACTCCTGTACCAGTTTTCCCTATCAAACCGCCAACAGATTCAAAACTTGCTCCAAAATGCCCTAATTTTGAAGTACCTGATACGGATACATTCTCTATGTCTGTATTCTCTATATAACCCGCCAAAACTCCAGCTACTATTTTCCCCTTTATATTCGCATCTACTAATCCTAAATTTGATATTTTAGCGTGTTGTGTATCCGAACCAGCTACATATCCGAATAATCCTGCATAGTCATATCCAGTGTTTTTATTCGCATTTATATTTATTCCAGAAACACTATAATAATTACCATCAAAAGCCCCTGTAAATGGTTGTTCAGATGATCCAACAGGAACAAACGTCCCCACATTTGTAATATTACTACCTAATGCATAATGACCACTAAGTGTTGTCGTATTTGTATTGATATTTTGTAGTTCATCTTTCGTTGTAATTAACGTATAATCATCCCTATTGCCATTCGTTGCCGTAAACTTTGATGTATCCACACCAGCCTTATGGTCAAAGCGAACCGTTCCCTGTGCATTTGCCGTTACCTTATTTGCGATAATATCTTCCGTGTTCATAAACTTGATATTACCGCCCTCAACATAGACAGAGTCCGCCGTTACCTTCCCCATATTAACGATATCTGCCGCCGCACTTGCTGCAGTATCCAACAAGGGATTGGTACCATTAGCCGTGAAGTCATTTATCTTTGTCGTATCAATGGCATTTGTCGTGGAAACATAAAGACTCCCCACGTCCACAGTGGCATCCTTGCCAAAGATAACACCATTGGAATTGACAATATAGACATCATTTCCTCCCTTAATGGCACCATCGATTTGAGATTGTTTTTCTCCCGTAACAATGTTCATATAGTTGCGAGCTGTATTAGGGTTATCCGCATCAAACTGAACGGTCTCTCCTTTGGCTACCGAAAAGTCCTGCCAATTCACGACATTATTCGTCTGCTTCCCCACCACTTCAGTTGTAAAACCAGACGACGAAACATCTGCCGTATTGTTCTTTGACGTATCCAAAACAGGCGCACCATAAGCAACCGGAATCATACTAAACATTCCAGTAATCAAGGCAAGACTTATCTGCCCCGCTAATTTTTTCTCGATGATTTTCCTCTCCATGACGCACTCTCCATATCCGATCTACTCTATCCCATAATTCCTGTTATATATTGCAAAAAGCCCTCCTCATGCGAGAAAGGCTTTCTAAGACTAAACTTCAGCTCACTGCAACAAACTCAATACACTGCTGCTGTTCTGGTTTGCTTGAGCCAGCATCGATTGCGAGGCTTGCATTAGAATATTATTTTTCGTATAACTTGCCATTTGTGCTGCCATATCCGCATCCGCAATCGTGGATTTCGCCGCCTGCGTATTCTCGCTGGAATTTATTAGATTCGCTGATGTATATTCCAAACGATTTTGAATCGAACCGGTCTTTGTCTGTTGATCCAGCACCCTCTGCATAGCATTATCCAGGACATTGATTGCGGCATTGGCATCACTTTGCGTAGCTATACTGAGTGTTTCTACCGGCGGAGGCGTTTTTAGCCCCAGAGCCTCAGCACGCATATCCGAAAAGCCGGCCTTTACAGCCTGATTGGCTTTTGTTCCTACCTGCAGCGTAATCGCGTTATCCTCTGATGCATTCTCAGCAAAGATGGTCGTCGTAAATTCCAGTGCTTTGTTGACGTCTTTACGTGGATTGCCCTGACTATCATTAATGCTAATGGTAAAACCTGAAATCTGACCAGCAATACCTGCCGTTTTGGCTTTAAAGGTAATCCCTGCTGTATTATCAGCCGTATGAACATCCACGCCAAAACCATTCTGACCAATATAAGAAGAATCATCATTTTGCACTAATTCTACTACCGCCCCAGATAATACCGATTTTCCCTCAGAATCATCATACTCCCATGTACCACCAGCTAATTGAATCAAATCATTAACATTATACGACGCAGTTCCATAGAAGTATTCTTGACTGTTTGGATCAAACTCATCATAATCATCATTATAGGTCTTCGTCTCATGCATCATCGGCATATTGACTGTATTTGTCTTGCCATTCTGTACCCAAGAAACCGTGATTGTATCTGAGCTTTCCATCCGAAGCGGCTCCCCATTACGATTTTTCAATTCCAGCAGACTGGTTTCTCCCGTTGTATCTTCCGCCAGATTTTGATTGGTCATATGCGTAGCCACATCCGTTATGCCATCATTATGGCTGCCGTCAATCAATACTTTCCCATTATAAGTGGTCATCGCATTGTCATCAATTTGATCGATAATCTGATCAAATTGCTTTTGCATGATGGCCCGGTCTTCATTGGTATTCGTATCATTGGCCGAATCGATGGCTTTTTCCTTCAATGTGCGCAAGGCATCAACGGTACTCTGCATCGCTCCCTCAGCCGTCTTGAGCATAGCACCACCGTTCTGTGCATTCCGATTGTCCTGCTCCAGAGAATTGATCTGCACATCCATGCGTTCAGAAATAGCATAACCAGATGCATCATCCTCAGCACTGCGTATTTTCAGCCCTGAAGATAACTTTGCCAAATCCTTCTGCATTGCCTTGGCATTGCGATCCAATTCATTTAACGTGCGCTTTGCCGGCATATTATTCTTGACTGTCATAGCCATAGTGGCCAACCTCCTTGTCCACCCAAATGTTCTCCCTATAAAATGCAAACCCGCACACGCTCTCATGCAGAATTGCCGATACTTCTAACTGATATATCGATGAATTTTATATTTTCTTAATAGCTTACAGAACTTTTTTCTCGATATAGCTTTGTCCGCCAGGATTCTTATTGCAGCAGTGACAACACCTGACTACTGTTCTGATTGGCCTGGGCCAGCATGCTTTGCGCCGTCTGGCTCAGGATGTTGGCCTTGGCATAGCCGGTCATTTCCTTCGCCATATCCGCATCACGGATAACAGATTCACTGGCCTGCTCGTTTTCGGCAGCGATGATAATATTGCCGCGAGTGGCTTCTAAGCGTTGCGCTTGCGCTCCCAAAAGCGTTTGGGCATCCAGAAGATAATCGATGGCGCGGTCACATACGCCCTTGGTGTAGGTGCCCAGCATATGCTGGCGCATCTCTGCATCTGTCACGGTATAGTCCTCGGGACTGCCGCTGCCTACTTTATAGCCCAGAACATGGTCGATGGTGGTCCGGGGCAGGTGAATGATGGTGTGCATGCTACTCTTGTCCGTGTCTTGGATGACGAAACGGTTTTCCATTACGTTCCGGCGGGACAGGATGACATTATCGTAGGCACCGTCGGCGATCTTGGCCCCCTTCTCGTTGTGGAAGGGGTAATCGCTTGTATTGGTGAGGACATCTGTGCGACGGGGGTCATAGAGAACCAGATGGGTGCTATCCGGCATTCTTGCCAGGCGGTAATAATGGTTCAGTTCTTTAAGGTCTGCGTCAGCCTTATTGTAAATGACATCCACCAGTTCAGAAGGATTGGTCACATTGGAAACATCACCGGCAATGTCCACGCGGATGGTGGTGATGTCCTCAGTTTCCGTGCCGCTTTTCGGACGCTCCTCAGGAATATCCTCGACGCCGTTATAAAGCATGATATTGTACCACTGCAGCTTATCAGTGGCACAGTAGAAGCGGAATCCTGTCTCGTGGAGATTGGCCGGGTCGGAGCAGTCCACCCCGGAGAAGTCCAGCTCATAATAGCCCAGGGTGGCTTCGGATTTGGTCATGAGATTACCGATGTTGGAGTCGGTGTACATGTTGTCCGAAAAGCTGATGCCAGTGACTGCACCGCTGTCGTCCTTTTCCAGATAGGAGGTTAGGTAGTAATTGTATGGCTGGGTAGATGTCTGCATCAAATTGGCGAATGCCTCAGAGATGGTTTTGCCCTCGTTCAGCACCGCACTGCGCATGCTGTTCAGGTCGATTGTTTTTACCGATGAGTAGGCGTATGCTTTAGTCAGTCCCGCCATGCCGTTCTGGGAGCCGGAGTCTACAAATTCAAAGAATGTACTGTAGCGCCCGTAATAGAGCATCTTGTCCGTTGTACCTGCCAGCCCGGCGATGAAGTTTTCCAGCTGTTCCCCTATATCATCAGGGTTTGTGGTACTGGAAATATTATAGGCGGAAGCATCAAGCACTGCCTTGGCTGGATCCCCGCTGTAAGGGGTGTTGGAGAGGTTGGTGATGGCTGCACCTTTTACTCCCGTGTAAGACAAGTTGTCTGCATCGAAACCATCCGTTACGGTATAGTTATTGCCGGAAGCATAGCCGGTGGGGCTGATCCCGCTGGCGGTCAAGGTGATGGTGCCGTTTGACATGGAAAGAGTTATGCGGGAACCGTAACCTCTGCTGTCGCTGAGGTAAAAGGAGCTGATGTTTGAATCCTTGCCAAGCAGGAAGACATTGTCTGTTTCCAGGTCGCTGTCGGCATCCATATTGCGAGCAGGGCGGCTGCCCTCGGCTTGCAGACCGCTGCCTTCCACCAGACGGATATAAATGTCCCTGTCGCCGTGTATGACAAAGCCGGAGCCGTTGGTTGCGGCACCGACATTACTGATGGTGTAGGTGGCAGGAGTCCCGTCTTCGTAGCCGGAGTCAGGGTCACCTGGGATGCCGCGCCTATTGACACCACCGCTGAAATTGGCAGAGGTAATCAAGCCCGTAGCCGCAGCGCGGGCACGGGGGACACGCTCATACATGGTGTAGGAGGATAGAAAGGAGTCGTTGCCCACAGTGCTGTGGTTCTTGGACTCCAAAATCAAGGTCTTTCCGCTGGCTGAGGCATTGGTCAGATTCGTGCCGGTGATAGCCGTTGCCATGGCTTGCACTGCTTGTTCTACGGTCGTGCAGCTGCTGATATCCACCTTGTTGGGAATCCCGTAGTTTTGGTATTCTTCGTAGCTATCAGAGGCATCCCTGCTGAAGACGAATGCAGAATAGCTGACAATACCGTTTGCATCATATGTGCGCAGTATGATGCCTTTGTCGTCCATCTCATTTACATTGGTGTAATCGAATGTGCCTTTTATAGTGTCCGGATTGCCGTCAGTGGAGTTCCTGGTACTTAACTCAATGGGGGCAGAAGTAGTCCAGTCGTTTGTCTGCTTCCATCTGCTGAAGATGTCGAAGGGGCCGGTCAATTCGTCTAAGGTATCGTAATTGTCAGGAATCACGTTCAGCCTGTCGCTGCCCTCCACCAGCTCGCCATCAGGCTTTATTTCCCAGGCGTATACGCTTTCCTTGACATAATCGCCGCCGCAGAGCAGGACTTTGCCGTTATAGTTGGTGTCATAAGCGATGTCGTCTATCTGCTGGTAGCCGTGGTCGATTTCCTTTTGGATGGTCTCCCGATCCAGGTCTGTGTTCGTGTCATTGCAGGCATCTATGACCTTTTGCTTGATGGTGCGCATGATGTCCAACTGACTCTGCACACCACCTTCTGCCACCCTTAAAAGGTTATAGCCGGTTTTCACATTCTGCTCATTCTGCCCCAAAGCACGGATACGCACCCGCATTTTCTCCGAAATAGAATATTCCGCAGCACCATCATCAGCTCCGTTTATTTTGGTACCAGTTGCCACTTTTTTAAGCTGCTTGCCCAATGATGAAACATTCTTATTCAATTCCCCCAAGGACATCATGGCTGCGGTGTTATTTAGTATTGTAAAAGCCATAATATACTCCTATCCCATCTATCTTTATTGCAACAGACTTAATACCCCACTGCTACTCTGATTGGCCTGGGCCAGCATACTCTGGGCTGCCTGGGTCAGAACGTTGGCTTTGGTGTATTCCGTCATTTCCTTGGCCATATCCGCATCACGAATGGTGGATTCGGAACTGGTCACATTTTCCTGAGCCGTAGTAAGGTTCTGCGCTGTATAATTCAAGCGGCTCTGAATAGAACCAATGGTGGTCTGCTGATCCAGCACCTTCTGCAGGGCATTGTCAAAAATCGTCAGTGCCCGCTTGGCATTGGCCCGGGTGGTCAGCTGCACAGTTTCCCCTTCATCCGACAAGAGTCCCAATGCCTGCGCATGAATATCGGAGAAGGCCGCCTTGATCTGCTGATTTGCCTTGGTGCCCACCTGGAAGCGGAAACCGGAGTCAGGACGAGAGAAATCGCCCCATTTTACCGTCAGCCCCTCAATCGTACTGGTGCTACCGCTGGGATAGTACCAGAAACGTGTGGATTTACCTTCCAATACCACATCTTCAGCATTTTCTTCATCGCCGCCCCAGGCTTTGGAGCCTTTGACGGAGCCGGTATCCCGTGTATTTTCTAAATCAATATCGCAATAGGCTTTATAGAATTCATTGATTGTATGCCCATCACTCAAATAAGAGTCAAAATCATTTTTAAAGGCAGTTTCCGCTTCACTTGCAGTATTGAACCGTCCCTTTGTAGCCGCACTGATGGCCTCGTCATAGGCTGTACCACCCTTTTCGTCAAGGACTGCCATAAATCGTTTCATAGCATCCTCATGGCCGCCCACTTTATTAATGTAATGTAGGAATGCATAGCCCACCGCGTAGGCCAAGCTGCCTGATGCATTTTCACTGTCAGCCAAGGTACTGGCTACTGTTCCACCAGCCCCCGAAGTTAATCCTGCTAAAGTGCCTTTTCTCTCATCATCAATACCATGAATGAATTCCGCGGAACCTTCGCGGATATACTTGGGCAGCGAATCCATATCGCTGATGTTGGCACGCATGACCGCATGGGTCAGTTCATGGGCAAGGGTACGATCCAAGTACGTAGCCTCGCCTGTTGACGAAGAACCATTCACATCATTGGGATCAAGATTTTCATAAAAATGCAAATTGATATTCAAAGTCAAACTATTGGCTACACCATTAACAGATATAGATGACACCGATGCCAACACATCACTATCTTCATCCGTAAAATTCAACTCAATTTCCTTTACAGAAGCATGATCTTCAAAAAAGGACATACCGTAAGCATCCTTTACCATATTCAAGCTGCGGGCTATCCACTCAGAATTCAGTGCCTTGATGATGGTCTGTTTCACATCATCAGCCACATCTGCCGAACCATCAAACAATGTCTTGCCGTTGAAAGTGACATTGGCATTGTCGTCAATCTGATCGATGGACTGGTCTACTTCCTTCTGGATAGTGGCCCGGTCAGCGTCAGTATTGGTATCGTTGGCAGCGTTGATTGCCTTTTCTTTCAGAGTTTTCAGAATGTCAACAGTAGAGCTGGCCGCCCCTTCCGCCGTGCGCAGCATGCTGATGGCATTCTGGGTGTTATCAATGTCCTGTCCCAGGCCGCGAATCTGCACCCGCATGCGCTCGGAAATAGCGTAACCGGAAGCATCGTCCTCGGCACTGTTGATTTTCATACCAGAGCCAACCTTCTGCAGCTGCTTGGACAGTTTATTACTGTTCTTGTTCAATGCCCCCAAAGCCATCTGGGCGGACATATTATTTTTAATTACCATAGCCATGATACTTCCTCCTTGAAGGGCATAGTTCATCCGTCTTTTCCTGTCGCTTATAATTTATATCGTACAAAACATTCAAAAACTTAAATCCCCTGCAGGATTTTGTGAAAAATATCCTTTAGCTTGGTCGCGTATCTTGCTACAATAATATTAAGAAATGAAAAGGAGCGATAACTAATGGACAACGGTCTTACCCACTTCGACGAACAAGGACAGGCTATCATGGTGGATGTAAGCGGCAAGGCAGAAACCCACCGCACCGCCATTGCCTCAGGAATCATCAAGGTCAGCCAGCCGGTATTTGATGCCATTAAGGAAGGCACTGCTGCCAAGGGGGACGTGCTGGGCGTGGCCCGCATTGCGGGAATCATGGCAGCGAAAAACACTAGTTCCGTGATTCCTCTTTGCCACCCCCTGCCTCTCGCAAAATGCAGCCTGGATTTTGAACTGCAGAAAGATACCTGTGCCGTGAAGGCCATTGCCACCGTGAAGGTCACGGGACTTACCGGCGTGGAGATGGAAGCCTTGCACGCAGTCAGCGTGGCACTTCTGACCATCTACGATATGTGCAAGGCCATTGACAAGCGCATGGAAATCAGTGAAATTCACCTCGATCGCAAAAGCGGCGGCAAGAGCGGCAAGTTCATACGCTGAACATTGACCAGTCAAAAAATAAAGAGGCGCAAAGGTTTCAACTGCCTTTGCGCCTCTTCGCATCCGATATTCCCTTATCATATAAGTCCCTTTCCTGCCATTTCCTCATGACAAGCCTTTCCTTATTAATCCCTTCACCTCATTTATAATGCATCAGACCGATGCATTATAGGCCGATTCTGCTCCGGCACTCCCCACCGCTGCAGCTCCGGCATAGGCTGTAGCAAGCCGCTACGATAAATATGTACAAATCTGCACAGAGTTACACATATTTACGCTGTGGTGCCCTTCACAAGACACCTTCCTGATTCATTGCGTCCGATTTTGCCACTCCGAAGAACAAGCTACTCTCGTTTGATATAACGCTCCACAGGCTTAAATTCCCTAGTAGCGATAGGTACATGCTTAGGTTTTCTTGAAGGTGAAATTTCCTAAGCCATCTTATAATTTGCTAAGTTGATAGCAGCGTTCAAATCCCTGTCCAGCTTTGCTCCGCATACAGGGCAGACATAAATGCGGTCTGAAAGCTTCAAGTCCTTTTTGACATTTCCGCAATGACTGCAAGTTTTGGAGCTTGCATAGAATCTGTCTACCTCTATGACCTTTATGCCGTACATTTCAGCCTTGTACTGAATCTGCCGCTTAAACTCATAGAATTTTTGTTTTGCGATAGCTTCTGACAGGTGCTTATTCTTCATCATGCCCTTGACATTCAAATTCTCCATGACTATCTGTGACGGCTTGGTTTTCACTATCTCAGATGTTGTCTGATGAAGATGATTGTTGCGAATGTCTGTAAGGCGTTTGTGAATAAGCTGTATTTTCTTGTTCTGCTTGTCTAGGTTCCTACATTCTCGAAGTGGGCGAATCCATATCGGATGGCGATTTTTGTCGTGGCTCTTGATATTTGATTCCAGTTTGCGAGATGCCTTTCGTTGCTCACGCTTCAGCTTCTTTTCCAACCTTCTTACTTCCGCAGACTTATTGATGTTCTTGTAGAAGTGGGTTTCTGTAGCGTCCTCGTTAGAAACAATCGCCAACGACTTAATACCAAGGTCTATGCCCAGACTCCCGCCAGTCAGCTCAGTTTCTTCCTGCTGAACTTCATAGCCAACTGACAGATACCAATACCTGCCATCAAAGGATATATGCGGATTGGCATATTTCTTGCCTTTTGGTATCTTAGGCAGGGGAGCCGCTGTCTTCACAAAACCTATCTTCTCACCATGGAAGCCATTTGGCTTCCTCACAAGGCTTTCGTAGTTCACATAGAAACTAATCTTGCTCCTATGACGGCTCTTGAATTTAGGTTTCCCAGATATGCCCTTGAAATATCTTTGCAAGGCCAGGTTTGCGTCCTTAACAGCTTGTTTCATTACATTGCTTCCTACCTCTTTAAGCCATGTATGGGTTGTTTTCTTTAGGACGTTGTTGATGTGTTTCCTTATTTCGCCCTCGCTGACGCTACGCTTGCCGACCTTGTCATTTTTAAGCCATGCCTTGTAGGCCGCTTCGTTCGCTTCGAGAAAGTAATTGTATGCCCAACGGGCAGTCCCGGCACTTTTCCAGAACAGACACTCTTGCTCTTTAGTAGGCAGAAGCCTTATCTTTACCGCTCTCTGCATTTTTCTTTACCTCGTCAATAAGTCTCTTTGTTTTCTTTGAGCGTTGCCCGTAAAGGCGGTTAGCAAAAACTGTGATGATTTGTATTAGGTCATCCGTCAGTTCCTGCTCTTTGCTCTGCTCGGTATTGTCGATAATCTCGATACTGACACCGTTTATTTCACAAAGATACTCCAACAACTCATAGCCAAAGCGAATCAGTCTGTCCTTGTACAGGATAACTACTGTTGATACCTCGTGGTTGTTGATTTTGTTGACGAGTTGCCGTAGCCCTTTCTTTTTATAGTTAATGCCTGAGCCTACGTCCGTGATTATCTCAAATTTATAACCCTTGGCATACATATAGGACTTTACGTTCTCCACTTGCGTTTGAAGGTCATCTTTTTGAGCTGGCGTAGATACTCGGCAGTAACCTACTACGAGCTTTTCTGTTTCGGGAGCGTTGGAAAACTCCTTGAGCTGTTCCATTGAGTAATAGCGTGTGCCCCCCTTGGTAACATGGTGCGGAATAAAATCTCCGCTTTGGTGCATACGCCTTAGTGTCGTAGTGGTGACACCAACCATCTTAGCAAATTTACCTATGCTGACCAGTTCCACAGCGTCCACCTCCTAACATAAGATATTTCACTTATATTATAAGGTATTTGTGTAAAACTGTCAAATTTGTATATATTTATCTTGTTCACGCTAGAACGCAACTTCCAGCGCAGTCTTGCTGTCACCAGCAGACCTCCGACACTTTCATGTCAGCGCAGACTATATCTTCACCCTGCTGAGCAGGGGCAGTATTTTTCTTCCGCCATAAACTTGCGGTTTTACTCTCCCTCAAGGAGATAGTCGTTGGGGGTCTCCCTTATTCTCTTTTGAGAACTTAGGGCTTTCCCTGCTAAACACCCATTGCTTTCAGCACTTAGGACATACGTTTTCGGAAGGTCACTATTTTCTTCATCCGACACTGATATGTTTTTGTTTCACCTTATGCCATCCTTACGTTTTTTCTGCTTTCGCACCACTCAGCTTGCCCTTTCGAGCTACTGTTTGGGTGTAAGGCTTTAGGGATTAAAAGCATTTAACACTGAGTTTGCACCTCTTGCAAGATACAAAGGGTATTCTGTTCGATTAAATCTATACTTCTGTATATATTTATACAGATTTGTGTAAATTTAGTGTAACAGTTTTGTTACCCATTCTGACTCATAATCTGCTGCTGCATGAAGTTGTTGCTGCCATCCAACCTGGTTTCTGAAATGATCTTATCGCCTTCCACCCGCTGAATAACCAACGAACCATCCGCCAACAGCTTAGTCAGCGTAACCGTGGCAACATCCGACTCCACATCAGAATCCTGCGTTGCCTTCACCGCCGTCAACAGCGCCAAAATGTCCTCAAATGAGTGACTCTTGCTATGGACAGCAGTATCCGGCCTGACTGCCTGCGCCTGCTGCTGCCAATAATTCAGACTACTGGTCGCCGCAATCGTATTGATACTCATGAATATCCTCCTTTCCTCCATTGTCAGAATAAACTCCTGCATTTTCTCTATCGTATAAAATACGTCTGAAGTTAAGTGGTTCTAAAATTTTTAATCAAATTTTAATCATGCTCAACCAGACAAGCAAAACATCGTTTCCAGATTATGTTGCTTTAGTTTTTGCTCTAGTTGCACTAAAAAGGCTCCGAGGAAAATCTCGGAGCCCTCACTATAGTGTAAGCGACCACTAAGGCGCTAAATCGCCAAGTGTCTGCTTATTCATTCATTGGTGCGTCAGGAGGGATTCGACCCCCCGCCCCACGGCTTAGAAGTTCATCCCCTAAATTACGCCCCAATTATTAGGTCCTTTAACCCCAGTAATATCAAGAGTTCACGCTACAGCCAAAATCCATATTTTCCATAAAATTCTACTTTTCCAGGCTGTGTTGCTCTAGTTATTGCTCTAGTAAATTGGCTAACGAGCACTTGGCTATTTACCAGTTATGATGTACAAATTCTACTGCCGCCTCTTGCGACAACGGGTATCTTTTGGCCAACTGCTGCACAGCTACATCTTTACCTAGATTAAGGTCTTTTACAGTAGCTATAACATTACGCATTCCTTCATTAGTTGCTTCAGTTACGCCTTCATTACGAGCATCCATAATCATATCATCAATTGCCTTGCACACGTCAATCCGCTCCTCTCCTACAGGAAAGTTGAAATTTTGGCCAGAACAAACACCTATTGTCTGCGCAGCCAAACGGTCCAATGATTTATAATCCCGATTATTGTTTACCAGATTGGCTAGTTCTGTCTTATCCTTAGAGTGCCTAATGAACTTCAACACCGCCTTCAAGTCAGACTGAAAGACATCCAACTGCTGGTCAGTCATCATTGCCGGTGAAATCAAGTTCATCTTATAATCGGTTGCATACTTCAAAATGTTTTCGTCTATATCTTCAGGATACATTTCTCGGAGGGTTACAGGAGCATCCCAATCATCTGCTCCCCAGTACACCACCAAAGTAATTACAGGCAACACCTTATCATCACGATGGAAACCTGACAAAAACTCCGCCTTATCGTTCCCATGATTATGTGCATTATAACGCATTAAGAGGCGACATGTCTATATCAGCTGAATTCTCACTTAGGAATCCTGCCCCTTCCACCTGTTCCATGTGCTCCATAAAATCCATCTTGCGTTGCTCTAGTTTTTGCTCTAGTTACACAAAAAAGGCTCCGAGGAAAACCTCGAAGCCCTTGATTTCATTGGTGCGTCAGGAGGGATTCGAACCCCCGACCCACGGCTTAGAAGGCCGTTGCTCTATCCAACTGAGCTACTGACGCGATTTTGGATGGTCGGGATGACAGGATTCGAACCTGCGACATCCTGCTCCCAAAGCAGGCGCGCTACCAAACTGCGCTACATCCCGCAAATCACTTGTCTATTATAGCGAAAAAAGATATGTCTGTCAAATAATTTTTCTTTACTTGAGGCAATTCACCATTCGCTGCTGACAGAAGGTGACGGGGCGCAGGCCAAGGCTTTCGGCAAAGTCACAGGCCAGCTGCAGATGGGCGCCTACGGCATCAACGTCATGGGCATCTGAACCGAGGGTAACAAAGTGCCCGCCCATTTCCTTGTAGCGGCGGTAGATAGGCGCCAGCTTTGCCAGCGCATCTTTGGCCCCCAACCGGCGGGTATTGAGTTCCATGACCGTGTCCGTCACAATAGCTGTTTTGAGCACCGCGTCGATTTCATCGGCAAAATCTTCATAGACGATATCGGGATTGTCATAGGGTGCATAGCGGCAGATATAGTCAATATGCCCCAAAGCATTGGCAAAGCTATGCACCTTCAGGTTTTGCGCCATCTGCACAAAATAACGGTGATACGCTTCCTGCTTGTCCTTGCCCTCATAATAATCCGGGTAATAGATATCGATATCGTCCACCAGATGCTGGGAGCAGATAATCATATCGAAGGGCACCCGCCGGGAAAATTCCTCACTGAAATCGCGGGTGTTGGCGCGCATACCGATTTCCACCCCCAGGCGCAGTTTATCCCCCCGCAAACGGCTATAGGCCTGCCAGTAAGCATGGGGAGCAAAAGAAAAGGTCTTGCCATCCTTGCTGACATAATGGGCATCCAGATGTTCGGTGAAAACAAGGCCAATCCCCTGTTTTTCCGCCATGGCCAATGCATCCGCCGCCTTCATCTCCGAATCGGCGGAAAACTCCGTATGAATATGACTGTCAAATAACATAGATTCACTCTTTCTTACAGATCAGCCTGCCTGCTGGGCTGCATAAGCTTCCTTCAGGGCAATGGCCAGCTGGTCCGGGCAGGAGGTCGGCCGGGGGCCGCAGGTATTGCCGGCAAACCGCTCGATCACATGGTCAATATCCATGCCCACGACCAGTTTGGAAATACCGGACAGATTGCCGGCACAGCCGCCCTCAAACTTGACAGCTTTGATGATTTTTCCCTCCAGTTCTACCGTAATCTTCTTGCTGCAGGTTCCCTGTGTCTTGTATTCATATGTGCTCATTATATTTGGCTCTCCTGATATCATTATTTTTTCGTCTTATCCTTGCCAGCAGCTTTATCCGGTGCCTGTTTTTTATCCGGCTGAATCGGCTGCAGGGCAAAATTCTGCAGATTGTCCTTGTCATCAAAAATGAAAACGCAACGTACCAGCGGTGCTTTTTCAAAGGAAATAAAGTACATCATCTGACATTGTTTCGGATTGGGAATCGCCCAGCTGACAAAGCGTCCGCCCTTCATTTTGCCCAATTTCTGAATGTCTTTGCCTATGGCTGCAATCTGCTGTGTAGTAACGCCCTTCTGCGCTTCACTGCTCATGATCTTGAAGGCATCTGCCGGTTTATTTTTCACCAGCATGGCATCGATCCAGGCAGAAGCCTTGGCCTGCTGTGCAGACATCAGCTCTGCTTCCGGAGTAGCCGCCATTGCCATTGCCGAAAAGCTCATCATGGCACCTAAAACCAACGCAACAATTTTCTTCTTCATCGTCATCACCTCATTGAGATTACAGGACGACATCTGTTACCACGCCGTCCTTCGTGTAAACGTAAATGCTCTTGCCGTTATGATTGAAGACATACTGTTTCAGATTCTGTCCCTCTCCCTGGGTGACATTCACCCGCACGGGCTCTCCCATAGCGGCTGTTATATTATCTTCGCTATCACCGGGGCGAATTCCTCCATATTTTCCCTGACTAAGTTTCTCCGCATGCTTTTGGGCGTTTTCCTTATCGAGTTTCGCCTCTTTGGCGGCCTCTTCATTCATGGAAATAATCAGGCGCTGGAAGGGCACGATCTTATCCGCCAGCTTTCCCTTATAGCCCTGAGGCATATCCTGCACGATGGACAGCAGCTTGCGGTCATTGGCTACATCCTTATTGGTCATATGGCCCCGATAGGTTGCCACCTGATTCATGGCCTCAGCATAGGCTAACAGCACAGACGCGTCCGGGCAGGCTCCGTCCAGGCAGGCCACCATCTGCTCATCGTCGAAGCCCCGCAACAGTTTCACCGCTTCCTCTGTTTTCTCCCGATCCGGATGAGCAAAATTCAGCTGGCTCAGGATTGTCACAGCCTGATCATAACGTTGCGTCAGATTTTCCTTCTGATCCCGGTCAAAACTGGAAACCGTGCTTTCCTTGGCCCGGCCATCCATTTCCTGATACCCCCGGACGCCGCCGATAACCCCTGTGACCAGCGCCAGACAGACAAATAATGCCGTCATTTTCAGTTTGCGATGACGAAAATAACGCAGTGCCAGTAATAGCAGCAACAGCGGACAAACCAGCAATAAACAAAGCGAGTATAATGACATGAAATTCCCCCTAAAATTTCCTAATGACTCCATTATAACAAAGCCTTCCCTCAGGGGGAAGGCTTTTGTCAACCTTGAACTTTATATTCCCGGAAAGAAGTGATGGTTCCATTGGTTATCCCGACAATCAGCTCCCGGATAATCTGCGGATCTGAATAATCCAGCGGCAGGAAGCAGTGATCGGCCTGATTGTAATAGCTGCGCACTTCGTTCTCCACGCCCCGGATATCTGCTTCCAACTGGGCCTTGCGCCGTTCATAAGCTTTGCCCGCCTGAATGTACGTGATACTCGTCGCCCCCAGCCAGACCACAAAGAAGAAAGTCCAGGTAACCCCCGGGACAAATCCCGTGAGGATCAGGTAGAAGAACAACGTGGCCAAAAAGCCGCCCAGCGTATAATTGCCCAATTTAGGCTCGCCATTCTGGGACTGCATCAGCCACAGATCCCCCAGGGTGGCATACTTGCCCCGGATGCGGGAAAAATATCCCTGCAAGCGCTGCAGCTCACCAATCAGCCGTTCCTTGTCCACCGGCACTTCCGCCAGCTCATGCAGCCCTACCAGCGTCGGTATATGGGCGCGGATGTCTTCCGCTGCACGGTCTCCGGCAAAGGTGTTCAGCAGATCGTCACTGCTGACTTCCGCCTGCTCCCCGCAGAAGGTACAGACCTTTGCTCCGGTTTCCACTATGCAGCCGCATTTCTTGCAAATCATTGTTCTTCCTCCTTTCTCACCGCATATCATTCCTTTTGATATATATCGGCGAATTTGACCAATGATTCAGCGTTCCGAAAATTTTTTTGTGATAATTATATTCATTCGTTGCCAAAAGAAAAATCCCTGCCATGACAGAGATTTTCTTGCAAATTTATTACACTTTTAATGATATTTTAATCAAAACACAGATTTTTTGTTACTTTTATACCCGGATCAGCTTGATATGTCCCCGGCAGTAACGATACAGGATGCCGATGAAGATGCCCGTTATGAGCCAGCTCACCGGATAGCAGGCCATCAGGGTGCCATAGGTGGGGCTGGCCGGAAACAGGGTGTAGAGCCAGGTGATGCGCACGCCACAGATGCCCACCAGGGCCAAAAGCGCCGGCGGCAGGGAGAAGCCATAGCCCCGCAGCGCTCCGGACAGCACATCGATGAAAACCTGCAGGAATTCCGGTGCCACAATGTACCAGAAACGGAGGATTCCCAATTCCACCACCGTTTCATCCGCATTGAATATCGCCAGGAACTCCCGGGCAAACACGATGACGATTGCCCCCATACACAGGGTGAAGGCAATATCCAGCAGCATGCCCACCTTGGTGATCTGGAAACAGCGCGGCAGATTCCCTGCCCCGTAATTCTGGCTCACAAAGGTCGTGGTCGCCTGGGCGAAGGCGTTCAGGAAACAGTAGACATTGACCTCGATGGCAAAGGCCGCCGCCGAAGCCGCCATAGCATCCGGCCCCAGACTGTTCACCGCCGCCTGGATGAGGATGTTGGAAAAGGAAAAGACCATGCCCTGAATCCCGGCGGGCAGGCCGATGGCTGCAATCTCCCGCAGCATTTTCCGGTCAAAGGCAAAATCCTTGAACTGCAGACGCAGGATATCCTGCGAATGCGTGAGGGACCAAAAGAGGATAAAGGAACTTACCCCCATGGCGATGATCGTGCCCAAGGCCACGCCCATGACGCCCCAGCCCCAGCTGACAAAGAGCAGGTCCAAAGCGATGTTGACCACGCTGGCCACGGCCAGGGCAATCAATGGGGTACGGGTATCGCCTCTGGCCCGGAGTATCGCTGCTTCAAAGTTATAGACACCGATAAAGGGCAGGCCCAAAAGATACACCCGCAGATATGTTTCGGCCATGGCCTCCACCTCGGCAGGTACCTCCAGCCAATTGATGATGGGGGCGGCCATAAGCTCCCCCACGGCCAGCAGCAGGAAGCCGATGATCACTGCCAAGCCAAAGGAAGTCTGCACTGCCGTGCCGACTTTCTCCGGTTTTTTCGCCCCGATAAACCGGGCGATTATGACATTAGCGCCCAAGGACAGCCCCATAAAAAGATTGACCAGGATGCCGATGACGGAGATATTGTTCCCCACCGCCGCCATGGCATTCTTGCCCACGAACTGTCCCAGCACCGCCACATCTGCGGCATTGAAGAGCTGCTGCAGAACCCCCGTCAAGGCCAGCGGGATGGCAAAAATAATCAGCTTATCCCAAAATGAGCCATGAAGCATGTCCATGTCCCGTGTATTCAACATTTTTTCACCTCATAAACCTTACAATTAAACATGTCGAAAGATTATTATAACGCTAATGTCTGGATTTTACCATAGAATATAGCAAAATATATTTCCCCTGATGTATAATAGAAGATATCTTGAAAACGCAAGGGAGGAATTATTTTGCCAAATACAGATTGGATGAGCTGGATTGACTGGACTCATCTTTTAGAAATGCTGATCGTACCCTTTTGTATCCTGATTGCTGCCCTCACCGCCGGCATCATGCTGAACCGCATGATCAAGCAGCGGATGATGAAGCGCCTGACTGCAGAGGAAACCACCTGGCAGTCCATCTTCATCAACGCCCTGCAGGGCGTGCCCATCTCCTTCTGCCTGGTGGTGGGGCTCTACTGGATCGTCAACACCATTGACATCATCGAACCGTTGGTCAAGATTTTTTCCTACATATTATTTACGGTGATCATCCTGACCATCACCCGAGTTATCGCCCGGACGGTCAGCGGCGTCATCGATATGCAGATTGAGCGCTCCCAGCAGAAAATGCCCAAGACCACGCTGCTGAACGCCATTGTCAACGGCATCATCTATGCCATGGGCATTCTTGTGGTGCTCCAATACTACGGCATTTCCATTGCCCCCATCCTCACCGCCCTGGGTGTCGGTGGTATGGCCGTGGCCCTGGCCCTGCAGGAAACCCTGGCCAATATCTTCTCGGGCCTGCATCTCATCCTCTCCAAACAGCTGCGGCTCGGCGATTACGTCCATCTGAGCTCCGGTGAGGAAGGCCGCGTCACGGACATCACCTGGCGTTTCACGACCATCGTTCCCGTAGGCGAGGGCAATATGGTGGTCATCCCGAATCAGAAGATCGCCTCCTCCATCATCACCAACTACAGCATGCCCCGCCACGATATCCTCATCAAGATCCCCGTAGGCGTGGCCTATAACAGCGATCTGGAAAAGGTGGAGGAAGTCACCCTCGACGTGGCCCGGCAGGTACTGACGCAGCTCAACGAACGACTGGACAAGGACCGCCAGCCCGCCGTGCGCTTCTACAACTTTGGCGACAGCAGCATCGACTTCAACGTCCTGCTGCACTCCGCCCGCTTTGACAATCAGTTTCTGCTCAAGCATGAATTCATCAAGGCCCTGACCAAACGATTCCGTGAGGAAGGCATTGAAATCCCCTTCCCCATCCGCACCATCGTCCAACAATAAATCCGTCAGCTATCCACAAATTACCGTCAGGTAAATTTGTGGATAACTTTTTTTCTGCCTGAAAACAGGGGGCTGCGCCCGCTTTTCTTTGTGGATAACTCTGCGGATAAACAACTACATATAGTATTTCTATTGACTATCAGCCATACATATTGTATAATTTCCTTACATTCACCACCAATAGTGGTTCAAGTGAACGCACCCCGGACGGGTACAATAAATAAAAGGATAGGTGATTATCATGATGGTAAATGATGTAGCAGTAACTGTTGATGGTCTCAGCGATGTGACGGAGGCAGAAATCGCCCAGTACATCGGCTATGTGGAAGAGCAGACCAACGAAAAACTGAATGAACTGACGCTGACGCCGGCCGCTGACGGTCAGATCCATCTGGACTATGTGCTGCAGCCCCAGAAGTTCGAGCGCATCCGCCGCATCACGGGTTATCTCGTGGGCACTATCGACCGCTGGAACGATGCCAAGCGGGCGGAAGAACATGACCGCGTAAAGCATACCATCATGCACTGATATGAAGATTCGCATTGCAGGCATTGTGGAAGAATCCATCGTCGATGGTGACGGCCTGCGGCTCACGGTCTTTACCCAGGGCTGCCCGCACCATTGCCCCGGCTGCCATAATCCCGCCACACACCCTGCCACCGGCGGCAGGGATGCCGATACCGATGAGATTCTCCCCCTTATCGACGCTAACCCCCTGCTCGACGGCATCACCTTCAGCGGCGGCGAGCCCTTCCTGCAGCCTGCTCCCCTGACAAAACTAGCCCGCCAGGCCCATGCCCGCGGGCTTGATGTATGGAGCTACACCGGCTTCACGCTGGAAGACCTGCTATCCAGGAACAATCCCGCCATCGATGCTTTATTGAAGGAAATCGATGTGCTGGTAGATGGCCGTTACGAGGAGAAACTGCGGGATCTGACACTGAACTTCCGTGGCTCTGCCAATCAAAGAGTCATCGATATGAACGCCTATCGCAAAACCGGCATCATAAAAACCCTATACTAAAAAAGCCGACCAGACTTTTGAGCTGGTCGGCTTTTTGCTGTTCATTTCACAACCAGAACAGGGCATTTTGCCTGTTCCACGATATACTGGCTGACACTGCCCAGCAGTACGCCCTTCACGATTCCCAGGCCACGGCTGCCCATGATGATCAGGTCAATATCATTCGAGGCTGCAAAATCCAGGATCACTACGGCCGGCGAGCCGGTTTCAGAATAAGCTTCCTTCTCGATTCCGGAGGGTACCATTTCCATGGCCCGGTCCAGGATCACATTGCCAGCCTTCGTGACTGCTTCGAGAATGGCATCGGACAGGCAGGCATTGATGGCCAGCTGATTGATATTGGCCACATAGAGGAAGTTCAGCTTTGCCTCGCAGATCTCTGCCATGGCAATGGCCTCTGCTACCGCACGGTCCGAACCTTCCGAACCATCTACCGGCACAAGAATATTTTTCATCATCAAGATTACCCCCTCAAAATCATTTAACCACCATTACAGCCGTTTGGGCCCGCTCCACCAATTCCTGACTGACACTGCCGGCAAAGAAGCCTTCCACGACGCCTAAGCCCCGGCCGCCGGTCACGATGAGATCCGGCAGGCTTTCCTCGGCAAATTGCAGGATTTCCTCCACCGGCATCCCCGTACGGCAGTGGTATTCATACTTGAAATTCTCCGGCACACATCGCTTGATCATGGCCTGCGTCGCCACCTCATCGCTGCGCACATCCCCGACGACATCATCCGGCAGCCAGGTATCCTCCTGTGCATCCGTTTCGCTGGTGAAATACGTCACATGGAGCACATCGAGCCTGGCTTCCATCTCTTCAGCCAGATTGATGGCGAACTTCAGCGCCCGGCTGGAAGTATCCGACGCGTCCACCGGCACCAAAATACGGGATAACTTCATCTAAACATACCTCCCCGTAATACGATATACCTAATATTTCGCGCCTGCCCCAATAAAATCCTGCCCCAGCGGCATAAAATACATTGACATTTCTCAGCGGATAGTGATACACTAAATAGAACACTTTATTAGAAATAAACGCCTAAAAATCAAATATGTGTAAACAGAGAGTATCAAAGGAGGCCCACCCATGTCCAAAGAAAAAGCCAGCCGCCCCAATAATGCCGAGATCGTCGCCCAAACCACCATCGCCGGAGTCTATCAAGCCGCCCGCAACTTAGAAGGCGTAGCGAAAAAGACACGCCTGATCGAAAGCGACTTCTTCTCAGAACTGTCCGGCAACCAAGTCTTCTTGAAACCCGAAAACCTCCAGCATACGGGCGCCTTCAAGCTGCGCGGTGCTTATAACAAGATCAGTCAGCTCACGCCCGAAGAACGCGCCAAGGGCGTCATCACCTCGTCCGCCGGCAACCATGCCCAGGGTGTGGCCTTCGCGGCGCAGAAGCTCGGCGTCAAGGCCGTGATCTGCATGCCCGCCACCACGCCTATCCTCAAAGTCGAAGGCACGAAAGCCTTGGGCGCAGAAGTCGTGCTGCATGGTGACGGCTTTGACGACGCCTATGCCTACAGCCTCGAACTGCAGAAACAGCATGGCTATGTCTACATCCATCCCTTCAACGACCTGCAGGTGCTCTTAGGCCAGGGCACCACGGCTCTGGAAATCATCGATGCCTGCAAGGATATCGATGCCATCCTCGTGCCCATCGGCGGCGGCGGCTTCGCTTCTGGCGTGGCGCTGGCCACCAAGCTCGTCAATCCCGATATCAAGGTCATCGGCGTGGAACCAGAAAATGCCGCCTGCATGAAGGCCGCCCTTGCCAAGGGAAAAGTCACGACGCTCAAATCCGCCGACACCGTAGCCGATGGCTGCGCCGTCAAGACCGCCGGCACGCTGACCTATGAATTCTGCAAGAAATACCTCGACGACATCATCACCGTTTCCGAAATGGAAATCATGGGCGCCCTGCTGTCGCTTATCGAAAAGCACAAGCTCATTGCCGAAGGCGCCGGCGTTCTCTCACTGGCCGCCCTCTCCAAGCTCCCGTTCAAAGGCAAGAAAGTAGCCGCCATCGTGAGCGGCGGCAATATCGATATTTCTACGATTTCTGCCCTGATTGAAAAGGCCAAGATTGCCCGCGGCCGCGTCTTCTGCTTCGGCGTCCTGCTGCCGGACAAACCCGGCCAGCTTTTAAACGTTTCCCGCATCCTCGCCGAAGAAAACGCCAACGTCATCGAACTCAACCATAACCAGTCCAAGGTCACCAACAGCTTCAAGAAAGTAGTTCTCGAAGTCACCTGCGAGACCAACAACGAAGAACACATCCAGCGCATTGTCAAAGCCCTGCACGATAACGGATATGAACTAGAACGGATTTACTAAAATCGACCAGCAAAAGAACGCAAATTTATTTACATTTGCGTTCTTTTGCTTTATAATATCCTCAAAAGGAGCGTGATATTATGGCTACTATGACTAAAAGTCTCAATCTGCGCGTAGATGCAGAACTCAAAGCCCAAGCAGAGCATATCTTTTCCGAGCTGGGCCTTCCTACATCTACAGCAATCAACATGTTCTTGAAATCCGTAGTCCGTCATGGCGGCATTCCCTTCAGCCTCCGTCTTGATGAATCCCCCAATAAAGAAACGATCCGGGCCATGGAAGAAGTAAATACGGATACCGATCTAGTTGGCCCCTTCCATTCCGTAGAGGAACTCATGGAGGAACTCAATGCTTGATGTCTACATGCGCAGTCAGTTCAAAAAAGACTACAAGCGTATGCTCCAGCAAAAAGGCTGTACTGCCGCCCAATTTAAGACCGTTCTTGATTATCTCGTAAATGAAAAGCCCCTGCCTGAAAAATACAAAGACCATGCGCTCTCAAATAATTGGGCAGGCTTCCGCGAATGTCACATCCGCCCGGACTGGCTACTCATTTACAAAATCGAAAAAGAACGCTTAGTGCTGACACTTACCCGAACTGGCAGCCATAGTGATTTATTTTGAAGCTGACACTCAAATCATGTAAAAAATTTCGCCGCCGATAAGATTTAACTTATCGACGGCATTTCTGCTTATTGCCAGTTTCTCATTTATTGCTCACCATTTGTTATTGTAATAAACTCAATACACTGCTACTATTCTGATTAGCCTGCGCTAGCATTGACTGTGCTGACTGTGTCAGTATATTGGATTTCGTATACTCGGTCATTTCCTTAGCCATGTCAGCATCCCGGATTGTGGATTCTGAGGCCGTTACATTTTCACTTGCTGTGGTAAGATTAGCTGCGGTATAATCCAAACGGCTGATATAGGAGCCTACATAGGTGATTTGATCCAGCGCATAATCAATGGCTCCATCCACTTCAGCTAGTGCCTGGACGGCTTTATCCCGGGTTGTAATCATAGTTTTATCAATCCCCAGGCTTTTCAGGCCTAAATCTTCAATATAACAATTGATGGCCTGATTTGCCTTTGTTCCCACTTGAAATACCAGCGGTTGCCAATCTGTATAATCGTTCAGCTTAGGCACGCCCGGATTTACGGTAACATTGCCGACTGTGCCGTTCCGCCCGCGGCCAATTTTTTCTACACGGGAACCAACTGTTGCTGTAAGAATCGTACTATCTACGGTAATATTTCCCACAATACTTTGATGAGAACCATCACGCTCTGCATAACCACTGCCTATACCTGCACCAAGCCCGGATCTTAAAGTAAGTATTGAATTATCAACTGAAATATCACCTGTCTTACTCACATATGTAGTTCCCCAGGCATGCCCACTGCCAATAGCAGCACCTTCGCCATTCATTATGCTAATTTCAGCTCTTGAAATATTAATATTTCCTACAGTACCACCAGCACCGCTGCCAATACCTGCACCATTTCTCCAATAAACACGACGCCCAGAGGTTGGATTTTGGTCAATCAAAATTGTTCCTCCACTTATATTAATATTACCTATAGTTCCCCATGCCCCAGCTCCAATTGCCGCTCCTATAAGGTGATCCCTCCCCCTGCTGTTTATAATGATATTGCCATTCTGAATATTTAAATCACCTGTAGTGCTTTGACCTCTCCCGATCCCAATAGCAGCCCCGTTCAAGCCTGCATGCTCGATAATTAAAGATGCTGATTCATCATCTCCACTACTGATTGTCAACCCATCTGCCATATTGATTATAGCGCTGTCAGCAGGCCTTGGATCTGCGCCCGTTGATCTAATCGTATTCTCACCTTTGAGTATAAGCTGATTCCCTGAGCCAGCAAACTGTATACTACTAGCATCCAAACTATTATTGTTCACATCATAATCTTTTAGTATCAATTTCAGGCCAGAACTATTGCTGTTAATATAAACATTGGACAGGGTGCTGCCAGCTCCGACCAATTCCACTTCTGAAACACCTGATGCAATTCTTATATTTCCGGTAAAACCGGCCTGCAACTGATAACAGCCATTGGCTGTAATGGTATACGTTCCACTACTGGAAGCTCCAATCGTTCCCGCCGATGACAAGTCTTCCACTTCTGTTGCATTAACAATCACATGTGACCTTGCATAGGTTCCATCCAACAACTGCTTTCCGTTATAATTTGTGGAGGACACAATATCATCGATATCTGCACACCGCTGCTCAAACTCCTTTTGCAAAGTCGCCCTGTCCAAATCCGAATTATGGTCATTGGCCGAGTTTAACGCCAGTTCCTTCAAGCCCCGTAATTCCTCAATAATATTTTGTATGCCGCCTTCCGCGACACGCAGCATGGATTTTCCTGTCTGCGTGTTTTGGACATCCTGATCAAGCCCTCTGATTTGCACACGCATACGTTCGGAGACGGCATATTCCGATGCACCATCTTCGGCACTTGTAATCTTCGTGCCAGTCGATATTTTTTTCAATTCTTTACTGAGTTTGTTGTTATTCTTATTTAATTGCCCCAGCACTAATTGGGCTGATGTATTATTTTTGATGACCATTGACATGAACTCTCCCCCCAATCCATTGGCAATTCATCGGCCGTACATCCTTAAAAAACTTTGTAACTCCACATCTCCTTCTCCAGCCCCGTAAATGTCGTCAATAGTGACGGATCAATTTCCAGCCCCTCAGCAATGTCCAGCAGCATCGCCAACGATATGTTCTCACCATACTTTCCCCGTTCAATACGACTCAAGGTGCTTTGACTGATATGTATCTTATCCGCCAGCTGGCTTTGCTCCATGCCGTACAATGTGCGATAATATGCGATTTTTGCTCCGATCTGCCGATAGAAAATATCCCGACGAATCCCCAAAACCTTCACCTCTTTAACTTTTGCCTACTATTATTATCGCATTTAATAATCGGTTAGTTTGGCATATAGTCGCCGTATTATGTCAAATATATTCATCTTTACCAAATAGTGATTTGAGTTATTATTAAATTATATTATAGTGTTTTTCACTGAGCATTGCAAGATATTTACTTTTTAATTATTGATTTTCACTATATAATTTTCTATACTTTTATCTAGGGGGGATTATATGAGCATCGGTTATCGCTTAAAGACAATCCGCAAGGCACTCGACCTGAACCAAACAGATTTCGGCGCCCGCATCAATCTGAGCCAGACAACCATCGGCCAATACGAAAAAGAAACACGTCCTATTACAGAACGTGTCATTTCCCAGCTTGTCGCTGAATATAATATCAATGAAGAATACCTGCGCCATGGCACAGGGGAGATGTTGGTAAGCCACCGTGCCGACCTGGTATCGGAACTGGCCCAAAAACTGCAGCTCTCCGAACGGGAACAGCAGCTTCTGCTTGCCTATTCCACCTTTCCTGCTGCGCAGCGCGCGATGGTACTCGATTTTGCCCGTGATTTATTCAAGAAAATGCAAGAGAGTCAGGAAAAAGAAGCTGGAAGGAGTAAACAATGAAAAAGATACTTTTTTTATGCCACGGCAATATCTGCCGCTCGACAATGGCCGAGTTTGTCATGAAGGAACTCGTGCGTCAGGCCGGAAAGGAAACGGAAATCCTCGTGGATTCCAAAGCATGCCGCACCGATGAGATTGGCAGTGACACTCATCCGATTCCTGTATTTTGCTCTTAATTTAAGATATCGTCAGGTTAAAAAGCCACGGAGGCTGTGCATAAGTGATTTCTCTCTTATGCAACAGCCCCGTTCATGATTTTTACAATTTCGCTTCGGTTATCCCCTTTACAATCCATGCCAGCAGATGTTCTTCCACGCTGCAGCCGACATAGTCGGCTGCTTTTTTTGTCTCGGCATGCGCATTTTGGGGAGCCACCGCAATGTCGGCTGCGGCCAGCATCTCGTTGTCGTTGAGATAATCCCCACAGGCAATGATCTCGATGCCCGGCAGCTGCGCACGGATATCCGCCAGCATGGAACCTTTGGACACATCTTTGGCCACGAACTCATAGTAGTTATCCTCGGAGTAGAAGCCATTGGCCAGCGGAGCGGTGCCCATTTCTTCTGCCAATGCCACATAGTGTTCCAGATGTTCGTGTTTGTCACAGGCAAAGAACTTCAGCCACGGCGTCCTGGCCGTGTCTTCCAGTTTGGCCAGCTCCGTATGCGTATAGCGATAGTATTCATGGGGCAGCCGGGGATCGTCGTTTTCCGCCGGGGTGATGATATGGCAGTTATCGGCGGTATAGACCTCGATGCAGGCCTCAGGGAAGTCTTTGAGACTCTGACGGGCAAATTCCACCCAGCGATTGCCTGTACTGCCTGTGGTCAACGGCATGGTCTTAAGGACTTTTTTCGCCTGCCAGTCATAGAGCATGGCTCCATTGAAGAATATGGACGGCGCATTGATGGGCAGCCCCTCCACATAGCCTGCCGCCGCTTCCGGGGTGCGCCCCGTAGCAATGGCAAAGCGGCCGCCCTCCTCCACGAAAGCCTTTACCGCCGCCTTATTTTCCGCCGAAATCAGTCCTCCACGGGGAATCAGCGTGCCATCCAGATCCGAAATAATCATTTTGCCTGTATATTGCCCCATCATGACAACTCCTTACAATTTTATGCCCACGGTAATCTCCTGCATGAATGCCTTGGGCGTGGTATGCAGGTATTTCTTGAACACCTGCGTGAAATTCTTATAATCGCCAAAGCCGGTCTGCTCGGCCACCTCGTAAACCCGCCAGGTGCCGGCCTGCAGGAGTTCGATGGCCTTCTGCAGCCGATATTGCGCCAATAGGCTGCCAAAGGTCTGGCCGGTTTCTTCTTTCAGTTTGCGTGAGAGGTAGCTCGCGGAAATGCCCATTTCCGCCGCAATGGCCTCGCTGCTGAGTCTTCCCTGATAACCTGCCTCTATGCGCTTGAGCGCCGTCTGCACATAGGGATTGCCCGTATGGTAAGCGGCTTTGAGGCCCTCGTCCCAATGAATCTGCTCATCCTGGGGCGTTCCCGACACGGCATCGATCTTGGCCAGTGCCGCAGCTAGTTCCTCTTCATTGACCGGCTTCAGCAGGTAATCGCTGACGCCCAAATGCAGGGCCGTCTGGGCATAGGAAAAATCCGCATAACTGGTCAGATAGATAAACCGAGCAGGATTTTCCTCTTTCTGCAAGGCTTCGGTCAGGGCAATGCCGTCCATGATGGGCATCTTGATATCCGTCAGCACCACATCGGGGTGCTGGTCATGGACGACCTGCAAAGCCTCCCGTCCATTCGCCGCCTCACCCACGACTCTTGCCCCCATCTTGAGCCAATCGATGGTACACACGAGTCCCCGGCGGATTATCTCTTCGTCTTCCACAATCACGAGTTTAAGCATCCTTCTGCTCCTTCTTCTGCAAGGGAATGGACAGGCGGATTTCCGTACCGCCGTCCAGCGGACATCCGATCTGCAAGCCGTAGCTTTCGCCATACAAGAGCTGCAAGCGCCGCTGGACATTGAACAGCCCCCTGTGGCTGCTGTGATTGGCACTGCTGGCCAGAAGGGCCCGCAATTCCTGCAGTTTTTCCGCGGCAATGCCCCGGCCTTCATCCTTTACCAGCACATTGAGGCAGTCCTCCCGGATCTTGGCCTGAAACAGTATCTTTAATTTCCCGTATTCATCCTCACCGTATTTGATGGCATTTTCGAGCAAGGGCTGGAACAGCAGCTTCGGCACCTGCCTGCCCAGAGCGCTCTCATCGATATCAGCCGTGAAATCCAAGCGGCTGCCGAAGCGGTACTGCTGGATTTTCATATAGCTATGAAGATACTTCACATCCTCCTGCAATGCCACCTGCCGCCCGTCGCCGGCTATACTGTAGCGCAGGAGTGCCGATAACGCCATGATCATCTCCGTGGCTGCCGCCGGATCGAGCCGCACCATGAATTTGATATTTTCGAGCGTATTGAACAGGAAATGCGGGTTGAACTGCGATTCCAGTTCCCGCAATTCCGCAATGGTGGTCAGATTGTCCACGGCCTGGGCCGTGAGTTTGCTTTCCCGGCGAATACTGCGCATGATCAACGGAATCATCAGGAGCACCGCCAGCAGGATTGCCACCCCGCCGATGATATAGCGCACGAGCAAGTCCGTCACAGGCGATATGGCATAAAGCCGGTATTCCGTCCCGCCAAAGGGCACGGCCGTGCTGGCCACATAGTAGAAATCCTTGCCATGATGAATCAGCTCATGGTCAGCTTCGGCAAAATCAGCCAGGACCTTGCGATTGGCCAGCATTTTTTCACCGCCTTGGGACAGCCGGACTGTCGCCAGACTATCTGTGAAAAGCAGGGCCACCTTGCCATCACCGGTCAGGCTGCTCAAGTAAGTGCCCGGCACATCGTAGAGCAGATACCCCACAGCCTCGCCATCCACCACGATGGCCCGCCCGCAGAGCAGGTCCTGCCCCGCCTCCATAGACAAGAATTCCTCACAGACGGCAAACGGCTCCCGCCGCAGCCGTTGCCAGATGCCCCAGTCTTCCTCAACGCCTGTAAGGTCAGCGGGCAGTTTCCTGCGGCTGCCGATAATGATTTCCCCCGCTTTATCCACCACATAGAAATCTGCCCCGGTATGCCCCACATCGCCATAAAGCCGGGCAAAAGCCTCCGCCCGCTTGTCACCGTCTTCCCATTCCGTCAAATCCCTTGCCGCAGCCAGGAACTGCGCCGAATCTGCCGCATTACGGGAAAAATCATCCCCGACCGCCGCCAGTTTCTCCGCCGCCTGCTCCCGGACTTCATCATTCACCCCCACCACCGAATACCGCCAGCTGGCAAGCATCAGCAAGGTTCCAATCAACGTCAGCACAAACAACGGCACCAAGGCATACATGGCCAGGGCACGCTGCAAGCGGGATTCAAAATAACGGTGCATTTTGGGGGCTCCTTTCGCTCAAAAGTTACTACACACATTATATACTTTCAAAGATACTGCGTGCAAGAGCTTGCGTAGAGAGTACCTACAGGCGAGGGACGGCGGATATTTGCTCTCCGCTGGTCTCCGCAGCTAAAATGCTTTTTTGTCCTTTATGCCGCCGGCAAAATCAAAACTCGCATTCGCTCAAACAATAGATTTTGCCAGCGGCAGACAGCGGTAGACAAAAAAGCATTTCTTAACGCTGCGGAGCCAACGCTCCAAGCAAATATCCGCCGTCCCTCGCCAAGCTGCGTTTTTCCTTGCCAGCCTGATTGATAAGAAGTTGCTTCGCGGCGGGGCTGGGGGGATAACTGGCTCGTACAAGACTTAGCCGGACGGGGGGACTTGCCATAAGCGGAGCGTCAGACCATGAGCGTAAAGAAATTATTTTTTGCCCACTGCTAAAAATAGCGTGAAAAGCCAACTGTTTGAGCGCAGCGAGTTTTGGCTTTTCACGCTATATAAAAGGCAAAAAATAATTTTAGCTCAAGGTCTTAGCGCAGCGTTGGCAAGTCCCCCTGCCCGACTACGAAGAGCCTGTCGAGGTTATCCTCCCAGCCCTGCCGCGCCACTTTTTTACTGCACACTGGTGAAGATATCTTTGAACTTATCCAGCCATGCCTTCTTGTTCTTGTTCACTACCTCCTCATTATCGGTAATGGATTTAATTTCAGACTTCGGCAGCAGGCCTACCGGTGCTTCCACATCATCACGGACACTGCGGCGGTGGAGTTTCTGGGTAATCAGGGTCTGGGCTTCCTTGCTGGTGATGAAGTCGATGAACTTCTTGGCATTTTCCATATGCTTGGCATTCTTGATGATGTAGATGCCATCCGGCTTGGAGATAACGCCTTCCTTCATATAGACCAGCTTCACCGGTGCACCATCGGCAACGTACTTGGCGCCGCCCTCCTCAAAGGTCAGGCCTACGGCATATTCGCCGTCTGCCACCCCTTTATACACAGCGGAAGAACCGGACAGCAGCTTGCCATCGAGATTCTTGGCCAGCTTCGTCACATAGTCCCAGCCCTTGTCGGGATCACCATTGCCCATGGCATAGAGCATATTGATCAGATGCTCATAGGACGAAGAAGATTTGGAAGGATCTGCAAAGGCAATCTTGCCCTTGAGTGCCGGATTCAAAAGGTCTTCATAACCTTCCACCTTCACATCCCCAATGAGGTTCGTATTGATCATGATCACGCTGGGAATATCCGTGAAGCGCGTGATGGAACCTTCCTTATTCTTGAAATCTGCCTGTACATGCTCCTCATTGACGGAACGATAATCCTCAAAGAGGGCTGCTTTCGGCTTCATAGTGCCCAGGGAGCCGCCCCAGAAGATATCCGCCAGCGGATTGCTCTTTTCCGATTCCACACGTTTCAAGAGCTCGCCGGTACCAGCAGCCACGACTTCCACCTTGATGCCGCTCTGCTTCTCAAATTCTTCCACCAGCGGATTGATGAAGGCCAGCGGATGAGGGCAGTAGATGACCACTTTGTTCTCGTCACTGCCAGCGGACTTGGCCGCTTCCTTCTCTCCGCCACCGCCGCAGCCGGCCAGACAGGTGGTGAGCATTGCCGCACCTAAAAGCCCGGCAATAATCTTTTTCAGCTTCATAACGAAACCTCCTTCAATAAAATGTTATGACGTCATAACGTAACATCGCGGCGGCCGGAAACCTTGAAGAAGATCACCATGGCCGTAATGGTCGTTATCGTAAGGATGGTGGACAGTGCCGCCGCCGTGCCGTAGCTGGCGCGGATGACCTCGGTATAGATGGCCACCGACATGGTCTTCGTGGCCCCCGTGAACAGGATAACCGAGGAACTCAGTTCATTGATGGCGGTAATCCAGGAAATGATTGCCCCGCTCATAACCCCGGGCAGCATCATGATGGCCGTGACCTTGAAGAAGGTCTTGACCGGTGAAGCACCCAAACTGATGGACGCCTCCTCCAAGCTGGGACTCAGCTGATAGAGGATGGCCGAACTGGAGCGCAGGGTATATGGCAGGCGCCGGATCACCAGCGAAATGATGATGATGATGGCCGTGCCGGATAGCAGCATGGGCTCCTCATTAAAGGCCAGCAGCAATGTAATACCAAGAACCGAACCGGGAATGATATAGGGGAACATGGTCAGGGTATCGATGATATCCGTGAGCCAGCTCTTTTTACGGGTGGTCAGATACGCCACCGTCATGCCCAGGAACACAATCATGATCATGGCCGCCGTGGAATAAAGATAAGTATTGGTAATGGCCGTGCCCAGATTCTCGAAGATTGTCCGATAACTATCCAGCGAATACCCATCCACAAAGATGGAACCGTTGGTCTTCAGGAAGGAAGTATAGATAACCACCAGCTGAGGAATCATGGACAGTGCCACCAGGACATAAATGCACAGATGCATGATGACGTTCTTGATGCCCGTCATCTGCCCCACCGGCAAAGGCCGCAGGGAACTCATGGTGAAGGATTTCTTGTTGACCACATATTTCTGCAGCATAAAAATCGTTGAAGTGATAAGCACCATGATGGCTGCCATCGCCGCCGCAAAATTGGCCTGATCTCCCACTTCGTTGATAAACTCTGAGTAAATCATGACCGGCATAACGTTGAAGCCTTCGCCAATCAGCATGGGCGTACCAAAGTCAGCCATGGCATTCATAAATACCATCAAAGCCCCAGCCAGAATGGTCGGCGTAATCAGGGGCAGCATAATGGTCACAACCTTCTTGATGCCGCTGCAGCCCAGACTTTCCGCTGCTTCAATTAAAGCCGAGTCGATATTCTTCATAGCTCCGGCCACATAGAGATAGATAAAGGGATAGAGCTTCAATGTCAAGACCAGCAATATTCCCGCAAAACCGTAAATCGAAGGAAAGTCAATGCCCATGCCCGCCAGCCACTGGGTAAGAATACCGCTGCGGCCTCCAATCAAAATCCAGGAATAAGCACCGATAAAGGGCGGCGAGAGCAGGGAGATAATGATGCAGATCTCCACGATATTCTTGCCCCGGACTTTGAACAGTGTCATAAAGTAAGCCAGAGCCGTGCCGATAATCACCGCCAGCACCGTCACACAAGTGGTGACGCTGAAGCTGTTGATCATGGACTGGTAATAATACTTCCGGTCAAAGAAGTGGGTGAAGTTCTCCATGGTGAACTCCCCGGTCATGGCATCCTGGAAGGCACTGGCAAACAGGGAGAACAGGGGATACATCAGGAACAGGCCAAACACCACAATGGAAAGCAACGTGATCCAGGCCCAAAAATCCCATTGGAATCGCTTATTCATTTTCCACCACACCTTCCATCAGGCTCTTCGTGCCGTCGGCCCGGAACACATTGACCTTAGCCGCATTGGGCTTCAGGTACACCGTATCGCCGATGTCGAGCACACGCTCCGCATGTCCCAGATCCTGGCTGAACTCAATGGCAGGCTGATCAGGCAGGATCATATCCTCCGGGAACTCCAACCCATAGGTGATGTACTTGCCCAGGAACACCTTGGTCTTGATGGAGCATTTCACCCCCTGGCCTTCGCCGCAGATGGCAAACTCCTCAGGCCGTACGGCAATGGTCACATCATCACCGATCTTGGCCTCCTCCGTAAGGTTATCCATGGGCAGGGCAAAGGCGTCCGCAAAGACCACTGCCTTGCCCCCTGCCGTTTCCTCAATGCGCCCTCTGAAGAGATTGGAATGGCCGATAAAGGTCGCCACGAACACATTGTAAGGCCGGGTGTAGATGGTATGGGGCGAAGCCGTCTGCTGGATTACCCCCTTCTTCATGACTGCAATCCTGTCCGAAATGGCCAAAGCCTCCTCCTGATCATGGGTAACATAGACCGTGGTAATCCCCACCTGCTTCTGCACCTCCCGGATAGCCGAGCGCATCTCCACACGCAGCTTGGCATCCAGATTGGACAGAGGTTCATCCATCAACAGAACACTGGGATGGATCACGATGGCCCGGGCCAGGGCCACACGCTGCTGCTGCCCGCCTGAGAGACGTTCCGGCAGTCTGTCCTGATACTCCGTGATCTGCACCACGTCGAGAATCTTGTCCACCTTGGCCTTCATCTCATCCTTAGACATATTCCGCAATTTCAGCCCGTACTCCACATTTTCCCGCACCGTCAAATGGGGAAAGATGGCATAGCTCTGGAACACCATGCCAATATTGCGCTTGTGGGCGGGAATATCATTGATGACCTGCTCGTTGAACCGGATCTGCCCGCCCTCAATGGTATTGAAGCCCGCAATCATGCGCAGAAGCGTGGTCTTGCCGCACCCCGAGGGCCCCAGCAGCGTGAAGAACTCCCCGTTCCTTATATTCTGGGAAAGCTGCGGGATAATGGTCAGATCCCCGTACCGCTTAACCACCTTATCCGCCGTAATGGCAACACTCATTGCCCTCTCCTCCATTCGCACTGTCTATTATTTACTAGCTTATATTTATTTTAACCGCCATAAAAATAACAAACAATCCAGAATAAAGGATAAATGTCAGAAAAAATGAACCCTATTTTTTACCTGTGGTCTAAATTCGCCATAAATGATATACTGTAAGCACAAGATAATATATAAGATAGTATATAAGACGAAGGTGAGACCATGACTTATCAGCCCCCTTATCAGATAAACAACGAAATGCTCAATCTGATTGCGGAAATCTCTACGCAGCTGGGACAGGTGCTCCACTATCAGGATCTATCCGCCTATCCCCGCTTGCGTCGCAACAATCGCATTGAGTCCATCCACTCCTCGCTGGCCATTGAAGCCAACTCTTTGCCCTTGGGCAGCGTCCGTGATGTGATTGCAGGAAAATCCGTAACCGGCCCCGCCAAAGAGATACAGGAAGTCAAGAACGCTTACGCCGCCTACGAAGAACTGGAACACATCAATCCCTACAGTCTGCAGGACTTATTGCGCATCCACGGAATCATGACAGCCAATCTGGTAAGAGAAGCCGGCCGCTTCCGCAGTGGCGAAGAAGGCGTGTTTGCCAATGGCCAGTGCATCTTTATGGCTCCGCCTGCCAGGCTGGTACCAGGCGAAATGGAAAACCTATTTGCCTGGCTGCAAAAAGAAAGCAAGAGCATGCAGCCCTTGCTTCTATCCTCCATCTTCCATTATGAATTTGTCTTCATCCATCCCTTCGCAGATGGCAACGGGCGTATGGCCCGCCTGTGGCAAACCGCCCTGCTCGCCCAATGGCAGCCAATATTCGCCTACCTGCCCGTGGAAAATCAGATTTATAGATATCAGACTGAATACTACGAAGCCATCAGCCAGTCCCACCGTGCCGGAGCATCTACGCCTTTCATCATATTCATGCTGAAGATGATAAAGGACGTATTGGCAGAACTGCTGTCCAAGGATATGCTGACCGAAAACGACGAATACATAAAGCGCCTGCTGGCCGTGATGGAATACGATATTCCCTATAAAGCAAAAGAACTACAGGAAAAACTGGGCTTAAAATCCACCGCCGGCCTGAAGCGCAATTACCTTGATCCCGCCCTCAGAGAAGGCCTGATTGCCATGACCATTCCGGACAAACCCACCAGCCGCAATCAAAAATATTGCCGGGTTAAGTAAGGTATGTTGCTGATCAGCTCTATTAGTATGAAATTATTTTCTAAAACGAAGCATACACAAACGGATTACTGCCCGTATACATCAAGCCCAGCAGGAAAAGGATTTCCAAACAAAATACGAAGAAGCCTTTTGGCCGGGTAATGTCCATAACCGGAGCCAGCCCCTGCCAGTTGTTAAAGCGAGCCGAATACACGGCAGCCGCTATCAGCAGGAACACTGCTATCCACGCATAGACGAACATCTGCTGAACACCAAAATCATTCCATAAGAACAATCGATAAAAAATCTCTCCCGTACAGGTCATGCTGGGACTGCGGAAAAACACCCAGCAAAAGCTGACGGTCATAGCGGTAAGAAACACCTTAATGGGCGCTGGCATATGAAATTGCTGCCCCAACGTATTCTTATAGATACGATGCCCGCAAAGAAGCAAGCCATGCAATACGCCCCACAGGACAAAATTCCAGGCAGCCCAGTACGAATATTTGCAGCCCAACCGTCAAATTATCCCTGTTTATCTGCTTAACGGCCTTAAATTGCCCCACAAGGTCACGAGCTTTGGTGATTGGGCCGGAAGTCACGGCAGGAAAGAAGCTGATGTAAAGCATGACCGTCAGCCAGCTCTTCTCGGCGGGAATCTTTTTATGATAAACATCCAATATATGCTGCGCTTCCGTTTGTGATGAGCCCACACATAATATTTCTGCTTCCTTAAACGGAAACAAATTGGTATTGCTAAAGCCATTATCATCTATGATGGCCAGCCCATACCCTTCTGTACCATGCGGGTTATGGCCGGATGGCTCGCTTCAAAGGACTAAGATTACATCAGGAAATGCTGCAGGCAGACGTAGCAGAGCGATTAGGCATTAACCAATCCCAATACTCAAAATTAGAACGGGATGCATTGGAACCGAATCTGGAAACGATCCGAAGTCTGGCCAGGTTGTTCAATGTTTCTGCCGATTACTTGTTGGAGATTGACAACTCCCTGGACTACGAACCGACCTTTGACCTATGTGACTTTTTGCGCAACGGCAAGCTGACCCTGGATGGCCAGTACATAGAGCCAAGGGATTGTGAATACATCAGCGATATGGTGCATATTTTCATGGCAAAAAGACGGGATGATATAAAAAGATAGCCCACTATTCCTAAAAATATCATAACTACAAGCACAAGATAGTATATAAGATGAAGGATCATATAACAAAGACCCGCATGCTGAACAAGCTGCGGGTCTTTGTTATATGAAATTATTTTCTAATTAAATTTCTCAACTTCTTCCACCGTTGGAATGGAGGTCTGTGCTCCCTGCCGGGTTACGGCGATAGCGGAAGCTTTGGCACCAAAATCTACAGCGGTGGCAAAGTTTTCACCATCGAATCTGCTCATAAAGGCGGCCAGGAAGCAGTCACCGGCGGCGGTGGTATCCACAGCTTTTACTTTGTAAGCAGGGAATTTCTGCACAGTGCTGTCATTGACCAGCAGGGTGCCATCGCCCCCCAACGTCACCAGGACATTTTTCACGCCTTTGGCAATCAAGGATCTGGCTGCCGTCACCACCTCTTCTTCCGTATTGGTGGGCAGTCCGGTCAGCAGGGCCAGTTCCGTTTCATTCGGCTTGGTGATATCCACCTGGGCCCAGAGTTCATCAGGCAGATCAGCCCGGGCCGGCGCCGGGTCCAGCACCACGGTCTTATTATGCTTTTTCGCCAGCTTGGCGGCGGCAATCACGGACGGCACAGGTATTTCCAGCTGCATGACCACGGCATCGGCCTTAGCAAACCGTTCGGCCTGCGCCAGCACCAAACCTTCATCAACGGAGGCATTGGCGCCGGCAATCACGCTGATGCTGTTCTGACCGCTGTCTTCAATCTCGATGAAGGCCTTGCCTGTTTCCACGCCGGCAATCTGTTTGATGCCTGCCGTATCCACAGACACATGTTCCAGATTGGCCAACATCTGCTGTCCGAAGGTATCGTCACCGACAGCACCGATCATGGATGTATCCGCGCCTAATTTTCCCAGCGCATAGGCCTGATTCGCCCCCTTGCCGCCGGGCACGAGCTTCATGCCCTGGGCCATGACCGTTTCCCCGGCCTGTGGTCTTCTGTCCATATAAACGGCAAAATCCATATTCAGACTGCCGACAACTAATACCTTTTCCATGAACAATCCCTCTCTGTTTCTACCTAAAATCTGTATCCGTTAATTCTGATGGGCCAGTTCCAGCTCCTCGCCTGCTTCCAGCTGAGCTTCCTTATGGAAGTACCAGGCAATGAAGGCAAAGCATACCACATTGATGATAAAGGAAAGCTGCATGGAACCAGTGATATCGGACACATAGCCCTGAATCGCTGGCACGAAAGCACCGCCGATAATGGACATGACGATGATGGCACCAGCCGTTTCCGTGTACTTCTTTTCCACGGCATCCAGCGTGCGGGCGTAAATCGTTGCCCAGCAGGGGCCAAAGAGGAAGCTGGCGAAGATGGCACCGTAGATAGCGGCCATGCCCGGAGCGAAAGCCACCACGAAGATATCCAGCACGCCAATGGCAGCATAGAGAGCCAGAACCTTGTTGGCGGAGAACTTGGTCATCAGGAAGTTGGCAATGAATTTGCCCACAAAGAAGAAGATGAAGCTTACCACCATGTAATTGGCAGCGGCACGTTCATTGATGGTCGGGTCGAGATGCAGGGCCAGACGGATGGTAAAGGACCAGACAGCCACCTGCATGCCCACATAGAGGAACTGAGCCACGATGCCGCGCTTGAAGCGGCCATTGCCAGCCAGATAGGAAAGCGTCTTGCCAATGCTGGGCACGCCTTCCGTAGAAGCACTCTTGACCTTGCATTTCGGATAAGCCGTCACCGCAAACAGCGCAAAGATACCCAGCAGGATATAGATCATGATATGGTAAGGTTCCAAGGTATGCTGAAGCATTTCCATCTTGTAGGCGGCGGCCTGCACGGCATCCATGCTGGCCAGCTGGCTGGCCATGGACTCGCCTTCCTGGAAGATCAGATACTTGCCCAGAAGGATACCGGCAATGGAGCCCAGCGGCTGGAAGGTCTGGCTGATGTTCAGGCGCAGGGTAGCCGTTTCCTGGGGGCCAAGCATGGTGCTGTAGGTGTTGACCGAGGTCTCCAGAAAGCCCAGACCGATGGCAATGGCAAAGATAGCCACAAGGAACATGGTATACGTTGCCATATGGGAAGCCGGGAAGAACAGGCTGCAACCGGCGATATAGAAGCCGAGGCCGCAGAGGATGGCCGTCTTATAGGTCGTATTGCGGATGACCATGGAGGCCGGAATGGAAATCAAGAAATAACCGCTGTAGAAGGCGCTCTGCACCAGTGCAGACGCAAAGTCACTCAGCGCGAACACGCTCTTGAATTGCGTGATCAGCACGTCATTGAGGCTGGCTGCTGCCGCCCACAGGGGCACCAGACAGGACAGCAAAATAAACTGGAACACCGGAATCTTACTGATATAACCATTGTCGTATTGTTCAATATCGTTACGCTTACCAAACAGCATTTGGTATACCTCCTAAAATTACATTTACTGTGCGGCAGGTGGTGCCGTACTGCCACGGACGACAAAGTCCGTATACATCTGGGTTTTCGTATGGATGCTGCGGGGATTCTTCGCCAGCTGCAAGAGTTTCTGCACGGCAAGTTCCCCCAATTCCTTCGTATGCACCCGGATGGTCGTAAGGCCCGGGGCACATACCCGGCTGAATTCGATATCATCAAAGCCGATCACCGACACATCCTCGGGCACGCGGATCTGATGTTTCTGCAAGGCCTGCATCACGCCCAGAGCCACCATATCATTGTAGGCCACAAAAGCCGTGGGCAGCTCCGCCCCCTTCTCCAGCAATTGGTCGAAATACTCATAGGCCCCGGTAATGGATACCGGCAGGCTGAACACGTATTTCTTATCCAACGCCAGATCGTGCCGAATCAGCCCCTGCTTATAGCCTTGATAGCGTTCGCCACCATTGGGAGATGCTACATCCCCCTGCAGGTAACCGATCCGCTTGTGCCCCAAAGACACCAGATAGGAAACCGCCCGCTCCACGGAGCTGCTGTTTTCCATCAGCACACTGTGGAATGGCAGGTCAGCAAAATTGCAATCCAACAGCACCAAAGGGATATCCGTTGCCGCAAAGGCCTGTGCATCACGTTCATTGAGCTCCGTCCCCACCAGCAGCAGGGCCGCCGACGGATCTTCGAGCAGGAGTTCCACCTGCTGGGCATAATCAGCATCATGGCGATAGAGGTTCACCAATTTCGCCTCCATGCCATTTTCCCGACAGGCATTCGTGACGCTTTCCAGAAGATTGCTGAAAAACGGGGCATCGGAAAGGATTTTCCCCGAATCGTGATAAATCACCAGCTTGATGCTCTTGATCTTGTTTTCCGTGATATAGCCATATTCCTTGGCAATGGCCAGGATCTGCATGGCCGTATCATGGTTGACGCCCTTCTTGTTATTGAGGGCATTGGACACCGTTGCCGGCGAAAATCCCGATAATTCACTGATCTTCTTGATATTGACCTTCACGCGCATTCACTCCTGTTAAAAGACAACCCCCGCCCGCAGGATGACATTGGGATACGGCGTGAACTCACCGGTGCGGATGGCGAACCGGGCCTTGGCGGATAATTTCTTCAAGTCATCATGGGGCATATACTCATATTCTACATCCCCCAGTTTCTCCTTGATGTAACCATGAAGCTTCGGATTGTGCTCCTCGATCTCCTCAGCCAGATAGCAGCCTTCCACGGCAGCTTCCGTGAGCAGCGCATCCATCACCTGCTGGAACGTGGGTACCCCCTTCGTCACAGCTAAATCAATCACCGTGACTCCCGGCGGAATCGGCATTCCCGCATCCCCTACCATAAAGAGATCCTTATGACCAAGAGCGGCCACACAAGCCGATAACTGGGCATGTAATATTCCTGACTTTTTCATTATCCTTTACCTCCCCTATTGATGTCAAATTAGGTATATAAATATTTGGCCATTTATTTATATATTTTTCAGATTTATGTGTATCATTATAATCTTATACCTAAAACAAGTCAATAGTTTTTCGTACGTTTTTTTATTATTTGCCTATTATTATGCAAAAATAAAGGTCATATGTCCATTTTTATAATATCATATAAAAAAATCCATGTAAATATTTATATAAATATTTACATGGATTTTTACGATGTTATTTATTTTCACTGCTTATCCAAGCCATAATAGTGCAGCAATGCCTGAGTGCCTTTATCTCCTTCCTTCTGCCGTTCCAGCTGCCGCACCTGGCTGAGCACCTGTCCCAATACCGGCAGAGCGGCTCCATAGGCAGCAGAGGTCTCCGTGCCAATGGCCAGATCCTTGCCAAAGTGTTTCAGCATGAATCCCGGCGCAAAATCTCCGGATAGTCCCCGGCGCACCACATTGTTCATCTGGAAGCTGCCTGCCGCCCCCTGGGAAATCGCCTGATATGTCTTCTCGATATCCAGCCCCGAAGCCTGAGCATAGGCAAAGGCTTCACAGGCGCCAGCCAAGGCTCCCGCAATGGCAATCTGATTACAGGCCTTGGCCTTCTGCCCAGCCCCGGCACCGCCCATATGCACGATATTGTTCCCCATCGCCGCAAACACCGGCTGCAAGGCAGTAAAGGCCGCTTCCTCTCCCCCCACCAGAATGGATAGGGTGGCATTCTTTGCCCCCACATCCCCGCCGGTCACAGGCGCATCCACTGCGAAAATTCCTTTTTCCTGCGCTACTCTGAAAATCTTTTCGGCCAATAACGGCGAGGACGTAGTCATATCCACCACATAGGTCCCAGGGCTGGCGCTGGCCAGCACACCATTCGCCCCCAGATAGACTTCCTCCACATCCTTAGGATAGCCTACAATGGTGATCACCACATCCTGCCCCTGGGCACACGCCCCTGGACTTTCGCACCACTTAGCACCTTTGGCCAGCAGCCCCTCAGCCTTTGCCTTGGTACGATTATAGACGCTGACAGCAAATCCCCCATCAAGAAGATGCCCCGCCATGGCCGCCCCCATGATCCCCGTGCCGATAAAGCCAATATTTTTGATGCCCATATTCATCTTCCTCCATTCTTTTTTCATCAAAATCAAATTTAAGCCCAAAATACTTTCAACAGCTTATCCAAAGCCCGCTGGTCTTCCCCGTGCATGGTCTCCCTTGCCGAGTGCATGGCCAGCAGGGGCACGCCGATATCCATGGTGCGCATGGGCACGAGTGCAGAGGCAATGGAGCCTAAGGTGGAGCCGCCACGGCTGTCGCTGCGGTTGACGAAGTGCTGCCATTTTATGTCCTTTGCTTCGCACAATCCCCGCACGATGGCCACGGCTTCCGTATCGCCGGCATAGCTCTGGGAAGCTGCCTGTTTGAGCACTACGCCGCCGCCCAAGACGGGCTTATGGGAAGGATCGCATTTATCCGCAAAGTTCGGATGCAAGGCATGGGCCACATCCACCGAGAGCATGAAGCCGCCCGCAATATCAGCCAGCATATCTTCCTTCGCCTTGCCCAATACCAGATAAATCCGCTCGATGGTCTGCAGCAGCACCAAAGAGCCGGCGCCCTGCTTGGTGCGGCTGCCCACTTCCTCATTATCGAAGAGTGCCGCCATGCGCAAACCGGCACAGTGACTATCTGCTGCCATGATCCCTTCCAGACAGGCCACCACGGAGGTCAGATTGTCCAAACGCGGCGAGGAAACGAATTCTTCCTGCAAACCGCAGACAGAGCCTTCTTCATAAGGATAGACCGAAAGCTCATAGGAAAGAATTGTTGACGGGTCAACTCCCATTTCACCCGCCAGCCATTCCATGAAGAATTCTGTCTTCAGTTCTTCCCCACCCATGGAAGCCAAAGGCAGCATATCCTTCTGGGCATTGAGCTTGCCGTTTTCATTGACCTCCCGATCCATATGAATGGCAAGGCTCGGAATGGTCAACAAGGGCCGGTTGAAATCCACCAGCCGCACTTCCGGCTGAAAGGGATCCGCTCCGCGCAGAGCCACTTTTCCCGCCAAGGCCAAAGGCCTGTCCAGCCAGGTACGCAGCATCAGACCGCCGTATTTTTCCACATTGAGGACGCCATAGCCCTCTTTGACCATGCCCGCCTGGGGCTTCAGACGGAAACAGGGAAAATCCGTATGGGCTGCCGCCAGACGCAAGGGGCCAGCTTCCTGCCCTACAGCAAAAGCCAGCAAAGTGGAATCAAACACCTTGACAAAATACCGCCCGCCAGACTGCAGCTGCCATTTCTCCGTCAGGGACAGCTCCACAAAGCCAGCCCCGGCCAACTTCTCTGCCGCCGCCTGCACCGTATGATAGGGCGTGGGCGCCGCCTTGATAAAATCCAATAAATCCTGTACTTCTTTATTCATATCCATCACAGCTTTCTTCAAGAATATACCTTCATTTTAGCAAATCAAAACGCATAAAAAAAGCAACTGCGAACAAATTGCAGTTTGTCAATGCGAGCCTGAACGCTTTTGTTACAGAGCAGTGGGGCGACGGTGGGAATACTTTTTCGCCGCTTCACTAAATGTCCCGCCAGCAGAAGTACGCGTCTTCTAGTAACCTGCGCCGGGCAAGTCCGGCGGCGCGTCCATCAACGAAGCATCCAGCAAATGCTGTTTGCGGGCCAGCCTTCACTTCGTTCAGGCAGTCGTTCCGCCGGCGAAAAAGCATCCCCACCGCCACCCAGAGTTACGTTTGTCAATGCTGCTATGTTCCGGCTGGAGGATACAAGCACATCGATGATCTTGCTACGGGAGAACCGGGTTCGTGCCGATTGCCAAAAACGTGGCTGGGGGCGAACGGGGGAGTGCTTTTTCTGTGGGAGCGACTGCCTGAGCGTCAGCGAAGGCCGGCCCGAGGCAGGCAGTTACCAGAAAGCACGCTGAAAGACGCGCCGCCGGTCTTGCCCGGCGCCCTCTGGCTAAACAGCTCGAAAATTGCCGATAGGGTCGTTTTAGCGGAAACAGAAAAAGTACTCCCCCGTGAACCCCTGACTGCGTATGAACGGGATACCTTCAGCACGAACGCACTGACAAACTGCAATTTATAAAAAATGTCCGTTGACATTTTGTCAACGGACATTCCGAACTATTAAGAGATTATTCTGCAGGCAGAGCTTCATGTTCCTTGGCGCCACGCACCTCAGATACGAGCCAGCCCAAAGCGGCTGCGGCCAGAGCCGGTACGAACCAGCCCATGCCGATATCGTAGAAGGGCACATAGGCACTCAGCACAGCGGTCAGGGCCGGGAACTTGATGCCGGCAGCGGCCAAACCATCCAGCACGGCAAAGATCAACGTCACATTGATGGCCATGCGGTAAACGCTGTAACGCCAAGCGATAACGCCATCAAACAGGGACAGTACCACGAACACGATAACCAGCGGATAGATAGCTACGAGGAAGGGTACGGACAGGGAAATGATCTGCGTCAGACCAATGTTAGAGGCCACAAAACTGAACAGGGTGCTGATCTGCACGAGGCGGGCATAGGAAATGCGGCCATTGGTCAGCTTGTTGAAATACCAGGCCATACCGGAAATCATGCCACAGGAGGTAGTCAGGCAGGCCAAAGCGATGATGATGGCCACCAGCAGATTGCCGGCAGGACCAAAGAAGATGGATACGGCACCAGCCAGCAGCTGGCCGCCGTTTTCCACATGGCCCAACACGCCGGCGCTGGTTGCACCGATATAGGCCAGGGAACCATAGACCATCGTCATCAGAACCACCGTGATGACACCGGAAGCAATGCAGATCTTGCTGACGGCCTTGTTATCCGTGGTGCCCCGCATACGGATGGCATTGACTACAATGGTACCGATGGACAGGGATGCCAAAAGATCCATGGTCTGATAACCGTCCTGAAAGCCCTGGGAGAATGGTGCCGTGATATAGGCACCCGTAGCATCCAGCACCTCACCCAGTGGGGTGATGAAGGATTTGGCAAAGAGGATCACCAGGAACACCAGCAGTGCCGGCGTCAGCATCTTGCCCACCCGATCAATGAGTTTGTTCGGTGTCATCGCCAGATAATAGGTAGCGGCAAAGAAGAACAGGGTGTAGATGAACTGCCCCATGCTCATGTTCTCTTCCGTCAGGAAAGGACGGATACCGATTTCAAAGGAAACCGCACCGGTACGGGGCACGGCAAATACCGGGCCAATGGTCAGGTACAGGATCACCAACAATGCCGTAGCCAGCCACGGATAGGTCTTGCGGTTCATAAACTCCACATACTTACCGCCCTGCATGGCAATGGCCGTAATCCCCAAAAGCGGCAGACCAACACCTGTAATCAGAAACCCCAGCATGGCAATAATGCTCTGGGAGCCTGCCGCCTGCCCCAGGGCAGGCGGAAAAATCAGATTGCCGGCACCAAAGAAGATGGAAAACATCATCAGACCGACAGTCAGTACTTCGCCTTTGCTCATACTTTTCATAACACGTTCACTCTCTTTTCTTATTATTCATGCCGTTTGTGTTTCCATAGTGTACACACCTTGACATAAAGAAAGTCCATGTTCCATCTTACACGAACATGAACCCGGGTTGTCCCCGACTTTTGCGATAAACGTATTATAGCACAAAGACAAAAGACATGGCAAGGGTATTTTTGTATTTTGAGCGTAAACTTGTAAACTTTTATTTCTCATACTTTTATGTTATACTGTGAGCATAAATGTCCACGAAAATACATAGATTAAAAAACAGGAAGGAGTCATCCGCAATGTCTGATGAGCAGGAAGCAAAAAAAGAACTTAACCCGCTGATTACCCAGCCCCATGGCCGGGAACAGCAGGCCAAGATGGAAATCGTCAATATGATCCACAGCGGCGAATCCCCCTTTGACATCATCTATCATATAGCCAAGCGGCTGGAAACAGCCTCCGGGGAACCAGGTTATGCCAAGTACGTAGAAGAACAGATCCGGGCCGTCTACGGCTTTGCCCTGCAACATGTCAAGCCCATGCAGGATGAACTGCGTGATGTAGAGGAACGCTTGGAACGCATCAAAAAGTCCTATGAAAATCCGGAATTCACCGAGGAAGAGCATATCCGCATCGGCTTTGCCATCGAACGGCACAAGAAGAACATCGAACGCCTCAAAATCATGATCCAGAAGGCCGAAGCCGACCACGCCGATATGAACTTCATCAAAAACTGAATACACGGAAAAGCCGCTGCTCACAAAAGAGCAGCGGCATCTTCTTTTAGCTTGCTTTCAATGGCAGCAATCCGTTCCGGTGCTACCTGCCGGAGTTCCTCCATCAGGGTATGCAGCTGATGGGATAGTGTCAACACTGCCTTGGTATCAGGCGGATACAGGCACATTTTCGACTCTGACACATAGTCACTCTGCAAAAGCGCCCGATAATCCTCTACAGGTACAGGTTCCGAGAAGAAATATCCCTGAGCATATTCACAGCCAATCGTCCGCAGGAAATCCACCTGCTTCTGGGTTTCCACCCCTTCGGCGATCACCGGCACCGCCAACCGCTTGGCCATACGCACCACAGAATTCAGAATGCTGTCTGCCCGGCCATTTTCCACCCCTTGGGAATCAGCCAAAAACTTCAGATCGATCTTCAGGATATCCACTGGCAGATCCTTGAGCATATTCAGGGAAGAATAGCCACTGCCAAAATCATCCATGAGAATCACAAAGCCCTTGGCCTGCAAAGACTCGGTAATCTCGATAATCTGCTGGGGATTCTCCACATAGGCACTTTCCGTCAATTCCAACTCCAATAGCCGCGGGTCCAATCTATATTTCTCAATAAGCCCTTCAAAGACCTGTACCAGATTCGGACTGTAGAAATCCACCCGGGACACGTTGATGGACACGGGCAGCACCGGCCTTCCCGCATCGATATCCTCCCGCAGAATCTGACATGTCTTTTCCCAGACATATTTATCCAACTGATAGATAAAACCATTCTGCTCAAAAATAGGCACAAATTTAGCTGGCGAAATAAACCCCAGGTGGGGATGAATCCAACGCACCAGTGCTTCTGCCCCAATAATCTTTTCCGTATGCAGGTCGTATTTAGGCTGGAGGTAGACGATAAATTCCTCCCGCTCCAAAGAACCATTCATATTATTGACAATGACCTGCTCATTGACCATATTTTCCCGCATGTCATCTTCATATTCACCACAGACGATCAGCCCGTTACGGGAGGCCTTGAACAGACCCATGGCAGCCCGGTCAAGCATCGTGGTCACCGAAAGGTCACGTTCACGCACCGTATAGACACCAAAATAAAAATCAATGCGGTAATCCAGGGCAAAGGATACAGCCAGCATCTGCAGGGAATGAATGAGATGTTCCCGCAATTTTCCCTCCGTCGGATAGCACAGGAGGAAGTTGTCCGCATAGAGTCTGCCATAGACACATGGCTCCAGCTGAATGCTGGTCAGAAACTCTGCCACATATTTCAAGAGCTTATCTCCGGTCTCCTCGCCAAACAGGTCGTTGATAACCTTGAAGCGGGCGATATTGAAACGCATGATTTCGAATTCTTTTTCAGGATACTGTTCGATGATTTCCGACGCCCGCTGGCAAAAAGCCTTTTTATTATAGAGATTCGTCAGGCGATCATAACGCTGTTTATAAAAGAAACTGGCAAAACCTCGCTGGACATTGATGCCGCAGAGCTTATACTCCCCGCCATCCTGCCGGAACATAAGCATGACACGATGCATATTGTGCTTGCGCCCGTCTATACCAAAATCAATATTGGCCCGGACCGTGATGCCTTGTTCCGTTTCCACCTCGCCGCAAGTCAGCTTGTGGATCTGCAGAGGATTCCTTTTCTCCACATTCCCCTGCAAGTATTTCAGGACCTGCTCTTTGCCATACACGTAATATTGGGAATTCAGGCCAAAAGCGATGGCATCCTCCGTCAGCAGTTCGCAGATGTCATCCGTATTGCCGCATTCATAATATTTGTGTATTATATCACTGGCCAACGCTACAACGCTGCTCCGCTCCATTTGCCCTCGTCCCTTCTGGATGCAAACTTTCAAAATAATGACTTCCGTATTGATTATAACATATTAAGCACGTTTTTGCCTTGATATTATTGCAACTAATTCACTTTTTTGCCTGAGATGAAACAAAAAGACCTTATGTCGTCCAAGGACTGACATAAGGTCTATCAATTGCAAGTGGTGCCTTCGAGCGGAATCGAACCACTGACACGGGGATTTTCAGTCCCCTGCTCTACCAACTGAGCTACAAAGGCAAATGGCGACCCGAAGGGGACTTGAACCCCTGACCTCCGCCGTGACAGGGCGGCATTCTAACCAACTAAACTACCGGGCCATGTGACTGTGTCACTTACAGAACATAATTATACGGATAAATATCATGTTTGTCAATATGTTTCAGCCGATTTTTGCAAAAAAATAACCCTCCGCTGACGAAAGGCTATTTTTATACTTTAGTTCAGTGCTTCCACAAACTTCTTCAGATCCTCAGCTGCTTTCGTTACCCGGGACAGATTTGCCGTAATCTCCTCCGTGGAGGCAGCCTGCTCTTCACTGATGGAACCGGTGGTTTCAATAGTCTTGGAAATACCTTCAACGGCTTTATTCATTTCATTCAACGTGGACTGGATGCGCTCCGTGGCCTCACGGGACTGCTCAGCCAGTTTGCGGACTTCCTCTGCCACGACAGCGAAGCCACGGCCCTGCTCACCGGCGCGGGCAGCTTCGATTGCCGCATTGAGGCCCAACAGATTGGTCTGACCGGCAATATTGGTGATGAAATCAATGACCTTGATGGTATCGGCGTTCTTTTCCTGAAGGAGTTTCGCCTGTTCCACAGACTCCTGGCCTGCTTTTGCCAAGGCACTAGCACTCTTGGCCACCTGCTCGACAGCTTCATAAACCGTCTGCGTGGAGCTGGCAATCTCCTCGATTGCTGAAGACAGCCGCGCGTTGATCTCTTCCCTGTTCTTTACATCCTCTGCCATTTATATTCCTCCCCTATCTTAAAAATTGCCCTCAAAACATTCTCACAATTAACGATAAAAGGAAAACCCCCATCTATGTCACCTATAATACCTTGCTCTTTTCTAATTCCACACCCGACGCCAAAAACCTTCTTTTCCCCAAAAAATTTTTATGCCTGCCGCCAAAAGGAAAAAGGTCAGCGAAAACAGAATTAATACGATAAGTTTAAGCACCACTGTTCACATAGCTATGACAAGGAAGGAATATGTTATGGAAAATGGTATCTCACTTTATCCGGGGCTCGGTCTCCCCTTCGAGGAAAGCCGCACCCTGATTGGCGAAGCTGCGGCTCACAATCTGCACCGGCTCTTCATCGCCCTGCCGGACTACGACTGCGACCTTGGCGACATCAAGGGAGAGCTTTCCGTAATCCTAAAGGCCGCCCGGGAACATAACATGGAAGTTACAGCCAATATCACCCCCAGGACCATGACGAGACTGGAACTGAAGGAACTCAGTCCCTCCATGTTCCGCATGCTGGGGATAAAGACACTGCGCCTAACCGATGGCTTCACGCCAACGGAGATAGCTGCATTTTCCCGGAATCATCAGCATCTGCGGGTGGCACTCAATGCGTCCAAAGTGAACAGCAAACTGCTCACGGCTCTGGTGGAATTCAAGGCCAACTTCCAGCAGATTGACGCGCTCCATAGTTTCTATCCCCGCCCCGGCAACGGCCTCAGCGAAGATTTTCTGGTGAGCAAGACCATGCTGCTGCATAAAGCCGGCATCCGAGTAGGCGCCTTTGTTCCCGGCAGTGGCAGAAGATGCGGCTTCTTCCATGCCGGCCACCCCACCCTGGAAAATCACCGACAGGAAAGCATAGGGCTGGCCTGCCGCCATCTGGTGGCCTTGGGCATTGATTACATCCTGCTGGGAGATGTTCCTCCTACCTCAGAAGAAATGCAGCTTGTCAGCCAGCTCTCCGACAAAGCCGTCACCCTGCGGGCAAAATGGCTCACTGCCAATCCTGCGGCGCGGGCACATCTTCGCCACATCTTCACTGCCCGGCAGGATGCCGCCCAAATGGCGGTCAGGGCAAAAGAAGGCTGCCAGCTTCTCGCGGACAGGATCATCCCGGACAATATTACCCCCCGCCCTGCCGGAGCCATTACCATCGACAACGAAAAGAACCTGCCCTGCATGGGCGAAGTGCAGATCTGCCGCCTCCCTCAGGAGGCAGCTCCAGGGGTAAACGTAGCGGCCCAAATCGATGAAGCTGAACTGAACCTGATCGAATATATCAGTCCGGGACGAAAATTTTCCTTCCTATTTCATGAATAAATGGAAAAAATTTATGGTATAATGTAAATTAGCATTATTTTAGGAAGGAACGACATCTTATGTCCGATAAACAGATTGGTGATCTCTGCGACATGTGCGAAATCCACCATATTCACCCTGATAAATTAAAAAACTGCTCCCTCCATATGCTGGATGATAATACCAGCCTGGAACTGGCAGACTTATTCAAAGTGCTTGGCGATAAAACCCGTATAAAGCTTTTATCCTTACTGGCCTCAGAAGACGAACTCTGCGTCTGCGATATAGCCGAATCCCTGAAGATGGGACAATCCGCTATCTCCCACCAGCTCCGGGTGCTCCGTGCGGCCCGGCTGGTGAAATTCCGCAAGGCAGGCAAAGAAGCTTTCTATTCTTTGGACGATGATCATGTGCTGATTCTCATGCACATGGGACTTGACCATGTACAGGAACACTAAATCAGAAAGGACGATATGCCGATGAGTAAACGGATTCTAAAGCGAAGTGCCCTGCTATCCCTGACACTTATGCTGACCGGACAGCTGGCCCTGGCCTCCCCCACACTGCAGGAAGGCTCCCACGGCCATGATGTACTGCTCCTGCAGAAGAAACTGCAGTCCGTAGGCTACAGCATTTCCACCGTGGATGGTGTCTTTGGCTCAGAAACAGAGCGGGCTGTCGCAGAATTCCAGCGGGACAACAAAATCCGTATCACCGGTATCGTCAACAACGCCACCTGGCGCGCTTTGCAAAAAGCCAAAAAAGTAAAATGGGGCACCGATATCGAAAGGCCTAAGCCCCAACCGGAGAAACTTTCTCCCCAGGGGCCATTGGCTCCCAATAACGCCCCCATTCTGGCCCGCAACAAAGTCGGCGATATTCTCCGCACGGCCCGCTCCTATATCGGCGTGCCTTACAGCTTTGGTGGTACCACCCCCAAAGCCTTTGACTGCTCCGGCTATCTCCAATACGTCTTTGCCCAAAATGGCATCCATATCCCCCGTACTGCCGACGAACAGTATAAGCTGGGTTTGCGCACCAATAGCAGCAAACAACTCGTTCCCGGGGATCTCGTCTTCTTCACCACCTACGAACCCGGCGCCTCCCATTGCGGTATATACCTCGGTGATGGCGAATTCATCCATGCCAGCTCCAGCAAGGGAGTAAGGGTAGATGCCCTGTCTGATGATTACTGGGCACCAAGATACCTCGGCGGCAAACATATCGTGAAATAACAAAGACTGGTCATTTGGCCAGTCTTTTTCATATCCACATATAACAATAGTTCAACCAACGTCCGTTTAATGCCAGCAGGAATATCGTTGGCGTTCCTCTGGGGTGCGCGGCCATTTATTGCCATTAACCATGTAATCACACCAATCTTCGACATTATAATGCAAAACATAGGTAGCACTGTCATAGTCCCGACATTTTTCTATCAGACCGCTGCTGCGAATCATTTGCTTGCGATCAGCCCGGGAATATCCCCTATCGCCCAGCATCAGCATTATTGTCCCAAAGAATCTGCGCACTTCTAGTCTAAGTCCCGCAAACAGCATATCAAATCTCCACCTTTCTAATGTCATGGACATTTTTTACTGCTCTTTCTGTAAGCACAACCCACTGCCAACCATTGGTATCCTGCCGAACTTTTTCTATTGCCTGCTCAACAGTCAATTTATTAGCCATATATTTGGCATACATCCGTGACACTCCATAGTCAGCCATTGGTCCATATACACAATCATAGTCCACGCAGACAGGCAGCCTAAGCCGATTTCTTACCACGAACTCAGCCCACTCCTTGTTTGGCTTATCAAATCCCTTGATTATCAACCCGTCTTCGTCTAATTCCATACTCAATACACAAGGAGCAAGCGTTCCCTTGGCCCAGATTATTGCTTGTGTCAATCTAGGCGTAACATAGAACCCTGTACCAAAATCCAACCCTTTGCGCCCTGCTGAAATGTCAATGCCCTTTTGCAGAATCTGTTCCGCACTGAACAAATCTGTACCATGATATAGCTTCATCGCTTCATTCTCCTCTATATCATTATAGCACTTCAAAGTTCTTCATTCAATCTACAAGAATTGGTCAAACATTTGATTACTCTTTTATCTTCGTTCCAATAGGTACTTTTAGATATTTATTCAAATCCTTAGTAGGTATCTTTATCAGGCTGTCATCCTTATCAAGAACATAAAAACCACCATTGTCAAAATCCACTTTGCTGAGTGTTTGCAAATTATTTTTACGAATAAAATTCGCAACTTGTTTTCTATAGGTCTCATTCATATCATTCCACTCCCTTCTTCTCCATTATATTCATCATTTTCCTTACCCAATAAGATTTCTTCCAGACTTTCCTATCTCCCACCACATACAACCGATACTTTGCCCTTGTAACAGCAACATTAACAATATTACTATTCACCCAATTAACTGCTCCGTCTGCTTGTGGAGAACTATCACACCCTAGTACAAATATGACTTCATCAGCCTCCTTACCTTGAAATTTATGAACCGTGCCAATATTGTTATCGCACCACTCACTGATATTTTTCACCGTTGATAATCTGTTTTTTAACAACAGGTTAACTCCATTAACTACAGAGTTAAATGGGCTTATGATATAGATATTGGGATTTTGCGACTTTTGAAAGGCTTGTCGCATCATTTCAACAATATGTTCACCCTGTCTTTGCACGAAATGATCTTTATTGCCTTTTTCACTTCCTGCAATATCAAACCAACAGGACTTGGAATACAAAAAGCCCGCCATTTTATCCTCACTTGGCTCTGCCGTTTGCTTCTTCATTATTCCACCATATGATATTTGATTGGAAATTTCATACATTGGATTGATACACCGGCGATGTACTAAGAGTGGACATCCTATCCATTCTCTCTTTTCGTGTTCCTCCTCATTATTTAGGTATGTCCCCCATCCATTGATAGTATCCGCAAATTTCTGCACAGAAATGCTCTTGTCAATGTATCCTCTGTATAAATCTTCCGTATATGTAGATTTCAGCAAATCTAATTCATCTGTGACTACCGGCTCTACCTGCTTGGGGTCTCCTACAACAATCGCCTTCCGAGCACGAAACAAAGCCCCCAGCGCCATCTGCGGTTCAGCCTGACCTGCTTCATCTACAATCAATGTACCAAAAGTACCTGGTACTTCAACATCACGCAGGAAACGGCCAACAGCAGCAAACGTTGTGGAAATGACAGGCACCAGCAAGCTCAAAGTTTGTAGTAAGGCAGGCATAGCCATCTTGCGGTCAGTAACATGATATGTAATACGATCATTATTCTCTTTGAAAACATCCCATATTAACATTAAGTTTATCAGATTATCACGACAACATTTTGATGATAGCAAAAATTCTTTATGTACCTGCATGGCCAGCCAGAAAAGCTCTTCACGCGCGCGATTATATGCATCGGTAAACCAAGGATTACCTACTTGCGCTTTTGTGCTGATCTTTGTGTCATCAGACAATAGCGCATCCATATAATCATCATCAAAACAAGAAATCTTCTCTGCTTTTATGCTTTCCACCATTTTTTTCTGTTTAATATACTCATTTTCACAGTCTTTTAATTCTGCTTTCGCATGTTCGATTTTTTCTTGTAAGTTAAGCACTTCCTCACGCTGCTTTTCCAATTCGACAAGTTCTTTCCCCAAATATTCTACATATTCATCAATAAAGTGATTAAATTCTCTATTCTTCTCTATATGCCAAAATAATATTTTAAGTCTATGATACTTCTTATTATTCCAAGCCGATATTGACTGTAAAATTTCCTGCTTGCGACTCTCAATATATCCACACCATTCTTCTAATAAAAGTATATCTCTTTTGTCATCAGACTCATTTTCAATAGTTGCAATCAATTTATCAATACGTTCATTATGTTCATTTTTACACCTATGCTTAAAAATTAGGCCTTCATACTGATAAGCCTCTCGCAAATCCATGATTCTTGATAACTTAGTATTTGCAATCTCCCAGCTACGAATAACAGCATAATTCTCTCTTTTCCATTGCTCTGCACTATGATGTAGTTTATCCACTCTATCCTGAGAATCCTTAACCAGTTTGGACAAATGATAAAAATCAGCAACAGCCTTGCAGTTTTCCTCCAGGTGTTTTTGTATGCTCTGCACTTTTTCCCATTGTGATAAAAATTTCTCTCTTGCCTGCAAATAAGATGCTTGCCGTTTTTCGATTAGTTTATTACTAGGAAAAAAAACTATCCTTCAATGGATTAAGTACACACGTCGCAAATTGTCTTACATTTTCCTTTTTCCCCAATGCCGCTGCAATCAGCCCCCACGCCGAATCCTTCGTCCCCAGCAAGTCAGAGGTAAATCTAGAGAAATAAATATCCTTATCCCGTTGCACCTTTCCATTTACCACGAAGTCTTCATATAACAAAGATTTGCTGACATCAAATAGATCTCTTATATGTTTCTGGGCTTCATCATTATCAAAAGAACTAATTATATCTTTCGCTCTAGGCAATTCCTTGCTAATATTTTCAACTGCCGCATTATTGCAGGATGCCACCACAATCCCATAATCATTGATTTTATCATTCTTCAATACAAAGTATCCGCCTTGAACGTATTGATAATATTTTTTATATCCATTCTTCCCATCAATTTGCCCATGAGAGAAATTCCTTACATCAAAAGCATTATCAGGATTTTGATATTCAGCCAGCAGTTTAGCCCGCTCTACAACGTTATTTACTACAATCTCTTTTAACATTGTGGTCTTGCCAGTCCCCGGCGGCCCATTTACGGAAAAAATCGATTGTTGATTATTATTTACGGTAAATAAATTAACTGCAACTTGCTGCATAAATGCTGGCATATACTTAGATGGCCATTTTGCTTGTGGTGCATGATTGACGTTTAAAATAGGAAATAGTTTATGATATAATTCATTTTTAGATAAAGAATTAGCTTTATTAAAAGCAAGATTTGTACGTTCAACAACATCTAAGAATGTAGGTGAATTGATATATGAAACAATGGCTTTTCCCATTTCTGTTTTCCAAAATTCACTACTAGAATCTAAACTTCTCTTGAGCATATCAATATCATCAGCAAAAAAGTTCATACTCAATCCATGATAATCATCTTCACTGACATATTGAGATGCATTAGCTATTTTATAGGAAATTATACAAGAATCTTCCACTCCCACATTATTAGCAAATGCATCTTTCAAGTATCTATCATATAGTTTTTGTTGTAATCTATATATTTCATTTTGAAAAAAACTTACAATTGTTTGGATATTACCGTCATTATCTGTATTAGTAGTTGTACTCGAAAAAGTAGTTTGTTGAATCGTTATTTCCCAATCACTAACACACTTCATATATTTATCATAAGCTAATGACCTATCATTAGCTAACGAATCTATCGCCCATAATAACGGTGATAAAGAGAACGAGTTATCTATATATTTTCCATTGGCGGTAAATTGCATACTTGCCCATGCAATTATATCATTATTACTTCTCTTATCAGGCGCATCAATATCTTTCCCCAATATATCAACAATTCGTTCTACACATTTATTTCTAATCACACTTCCAATATATAATGTGATATTACTGCAAAAATCCATCTTATGCTGTTTTTGAGCTGCAATAACTTGTGAGAGGATATCACCTGTGGGCTGTAAAAGCTCAATATCTTTCACACTATTTTTATTAATTTTCCTTCCCATCTTTGGAAGAGAATCTTGCTTCAACAATTCCAATAGATGCCAATACGACAAAATTATTTGAGCATTATTTATCATCTACAATCCCACCTAAATTATATTAGCAAAAAAGGCCATTGCACTAGCAATGACCTAAATTTACAAGTGGCGGAGTGGAGAGGATTCGAACCTCCGCACCGGTTACCCAGCCTAACGATTTAGCAAACCGTCCTCTTCAGCCTCTTGAGTACCACTCCGTGTATATGGCAGGGGCAGTAAGAATCGAACTCACAACCTACGGTTTTGGAGACCGTTGCTCTACCAATTGAGCTATACCCCTATATATCAAAAAATGGGGCGACTTATGGGGATCGAACCCATGCATGCTGGAGCCACAATCCAGTGTGTTAACCGCTTCACCAAAGCCGCCATGAAACTGGCAACGCCCTATCCTCCCAGTCCGTCTCCAGACAAGTACTTTCGGCGTATGAGTGCTTAACTACTGTGTTCGGTATGGGAACAGGTGGAACCACTCAGCTATCGTCACCAGATATTCAGTTGAGTATGTACTACTCAAAACTATACAGAAGAAATTTCAATGCCAAACATTTTAGTCTTGAAAGATAAGCCCTCGATTTATTAGTATTGGTCCGCTGCATGCCTTACGGCACTTCCACTCCCAACCTATCTACCTTGTCTTCTTCAAGGAATCTTACTGGATTACTCCATGAGATACTTCATCTCGGGACAGGCTTCACGCTTAGATGCTTTCAGCGTTTATCCCTTCCGGACGCAGCTACCCAGCTATGCTTCTGGCGAAACAACTGGTACACCGGCGGTCCGTCCACTCCGGTCCTCTCGTACTAGGAGCAGCTTCCCTCATGTATCTTACGCCCGCGATGGATATGGACCGAACTGTCTCACGACGTTCTGAACCCAGCTCACGTACCACTTTAATGGGCGAACAGCCCAACCCTTGGGACCTGCTTCAGCCCCAGGATGTGATGAGCCGACATCGAGGTGCCAAACCTCCCCGTCGATATGGACTCTTGGGAGAGATTAGCCTGTTATCCCCAGGGTAGCTTTTATCCGTTGAGCGATGGCAATTCCACTCTCATTCCACCGGATCACTAAGCCCTACTTTCGTACCTGCTCGACGTGTCTGTCTCGCAGTCAAGCTCCCTTCTGCCTTTATACTCTTCGCGCGATTTCTGTCCGCGCTGAGGGAACCTTTGGACGCCTCCGTTACTCTTTCGGAGGCGACCGCCCCAGTCAAACTGTCCGCCTGCCACTGTCCCCGAGGTCGTTGCTCTCAGGGTTAGATTCCTAACACGCAAAGGCTGGTATCCCAACATTGACTCCCTAGAACCTGGCGGCTCTAGTTCTCCGTCTCCCAGCTATCCTGTACGTTACATGCCAAAAATCAATGACAGGCTGCAGTAAAGCTCCATGGGGTCTTTCTGTCCAGTCGCGGGTAACCTGCATCTTCACAGGTATTTCAATTTCACCGGGTCCCTCGTTGAGACAGTGCCCAAGTCGTTACACCTTTCGTGCGGGTCGGAACTTACCCGACAAGGAATTTCGCTACCTTAGGACCGTTATAGTTACGGCCGCCGTTTACTGGGGCTTCAATTCCGAGCTTCACCTTGCGGCTGACCCGTCCTCTTAACCTTCCAGCACCGGGCAGGTGTCAGCACCTATACGTCAGATTTCTCTTTAGCAGGCACCTGTGTTTGTGGTAAACAGTCGCTTGGGCTTCTCTTCTGTCGCCGGCTCCAGCTCCATCAGTAAATGACTTCACCAGCTCTGGCCATCCTTCTCCCGAAGTTACGGATGCATTTTGCCGAGTTCCTTAACGAGGGTTTTCCCGCGCACCTTAGGATTCTCTCCCCGCCTACCTGTGTCGGTTTTGGTACGGGTACATGTCGTCTCGTTAGAAGCTTTTCTTGGCAGTGTAGTACGTCTGAATTTGATGCATCCCGAAGGATTTATCTATCTATCGGTTCTCAGCCTTTCAGTGTGGGGATTTGCCTCCACACCAGCCTACCGCCTTCGACTGGCATTTCCATTCGCCAGCTCAGACTCCTTGCTGCGTCACTCCATCCTCAAACAACTCCATGCAGTACAGGAATTTTCGCCTGTTGTCCATCGCCTACGCTTGCTGCCTCGGCTTAGGTCCCGACTTACCCTGGGACGACGAGCGTTGCCCAGGATCCCTTAGGCTTTCGGTGGGCCAGATTCTCACTGGCCGTTTCGCTACTCATACCGGCATTCTCACTTCCATGCGCTCCAGCTGTCCTTCCGGTCAACCTTCAACGCCCATGGAACGCTCCCCTACCCATGCTTGCGCATGCCGCGACTTCGGTTCTGTACTTGAGCCCCGGATATTTTCGGCGCAGGGCCTCTCGACCAGTGAGCTATTACGCACTCTTTAAATGGTGGCTGCTTCTGAGCCAACATCCTGGTTGTTTAGGAAGTCCTACATCCTTTTCCACTTAGTACAGCATTGGGGACCTTAGTCGGCGGTCTGGGCTGTTTCCCTCTTGAATACGGGTCTTATCACTCGCATTCTGACTCCCAGGTTCTTCTCATAAAGCCATTCGTAGTTTGACTGGAGTTGGTATCCATTACAGACCCGCGTCCGATCAGTGCTCTACCGTCTTTATGTGTCGCCTGAGGCTAGCCCTAAAGCTATTTCGGGGAGAACCAGCTATCTCCACGTTCGATTGGCATTTCACCCCTATGCACAGCTCATCCCAAAGTTTTTCAACACTCACGGGTTCGGCCCTCCACTCATTTTTACCTGAGCTTCAGCCTGGCCATGCATAGATCACTGTGGTTTCGGGTCTAATCCATGTAACTTGCGCCCTGTTCAGACTCGCTTTCGCTTCGGCTCCGTGTCTTCCACTTAACCTCGCTACATAAATTAACTCGCCGGTTCATTCTTCAATAGGCACGCCGTCGCTCATATAAAGAGCTTCGACTGCTTGTAGACATACGGTTTCAGGTTCTATTTCACTCCCCTCCCGGGGTTCTTTTCACCTTTCCCTCACGGTACTATGCGCTATCGGTCGTTCCGTAGTATTTTGCCTTGGATGGTGGTCCACCCTGCTTCCCACAAGGTTTCACGTGTCTCGTGGTACTCTGGATACCGGCCCATTGGACAACTTTTCGCTTACGGGGGTTTCACCTTCTGTGCCGCTCCTTCCCAGAAGCTTCAGCTAAATTGTCTTCCTTTTATGCCGGTCCTCAACCCCGGTCGTCCGAAGACGTCCGGTTTGGGCTCTTCCCTGTTCGCTCGCCGCTACTGAGGGAATCTCTTTTGATTACTTTTCCTCCGGTTACTTAGATGTTTCAGTTCACCGGGTGTGCCTCCTAGAAACTAGGTAATACGACATAACTCGTATTGGGTTGCCCCATTCGGACATCCATGACTCACAGCCTACTTGCGGCTCCTCATGGCTTTTCGCAGCTTATCGCGTCCTTCATCGGCTCGGAACGCCTAGGCATCCACCATATGCCCTTGGTAGCTTAACTTTCGTTGCTATAAGGTATCACATATTGTGATGTCTATGCTTTAGAATCCTAAAATGTTCGTTCAACCTTCTGTTTACACTGTCGTGTAGACCATTGGTTAAAATTGATACATTTTGATTTCTTCTGTGTAGTTTTCAGTGTACATATACCATTTGTTTTTAATGGTGGGCCTAAATAGACTTGAACTATTGACCTCACGCTTATCAGGCGTGCGCTCTAACCAGCTGAGCTATAGGCCCATAATGGTGGAGACGAGGAGAATCGAACTCCTGACCCCCTGCTTGCAAGGCAGGTGCTCTCCCAGCTGAGCTACGCCCCCATTATGGTATTCATTTTTAGAGAGAGTATTCTCTCAAAACTAGACAATGCAAAAGCCAAATGCTCCGACCTAAGACTTTGTAATCCTTAGAAAGGAGGTGATCCAGCCGCACCTTCCGATACGGCTACCTTGTTACGACTTCACCCCAGTCATCGCCCCCACCTTAGACGGCTGCATCCTTGCGGTTTGCCCACCGGCTTCGGGTGTGAATGACTTCCGTGGTGTGACGGGCGGTGTGTACAAGGCCCGGGAACGTATTCACCGCTGTATGCTGACCAGCGATTACTAGCGATTCCGACTTCATGCAGGCGGGTTGCAGCCTGCAATCCGAACTGGGAGATGGTTTATGGGGTTCGCTTGCCCTCGCGGGTTCGCTGCTCTCTGTCCATCCCATTGTAGTACGTGTGTAGCCCAGGACATAAGGGGCATGATGACTTGACGTCATCCCCGCCTTCCTCCGCGTTGTCCGCGGCAGTCTCATTTGAGTTCCCACCATAACGTGCTGGCAACAAATGATAGGGGTTGCGCTCGTTGCGGGACTTAACCCAACATCTCACGACACGAGCTGACGACAGCCATGCACCACCTGTTTTCGTGTCCCCGAAGGGAGGGATCTATCTCTAGATCTTTCACTCAATGTCAAGCCCTGGTAAGGTTCTTCGCGTTGCGTCGAATTAAACCACATACTCCACCGCTTGTGCGGGCCCCCGTCAATTCCTTTGAGTTTCAGTCTTGCGACCGTACTCCCCAGGCGGAATGCTTATTGCGTTAACTCCGGCACAGAAGGGGTCGATACCTCCTACACCTAGCATTCATCGTTTACGGCGTGGACTACCAGGGTATCTAATCCTGTTCGCTCCCCACGCTTTCGAGCCTCAGCGTCAGTTACAGTCCAGAAAGCCGCCTTCGCCACTGGTGTTCCTCCTAATATCTACGCATTTCACCGCTACACTAGGAATTCCGCTTTCCTCTCCTGCACTCAAGAAAGACAGTTTCAATCCCATCACGGGGTTGAGCCCCGCACTTTTAAGACTGACTTGCCTTCCCGCCTGCGCTCCCTTTACGCCCAATAATTCCGGACAACGCTCGCCACCTACGTATTACCGCGGCTGCTGGCACGTAGTTAGCCGTGGCTTCCTCGACGGGTACCGTCATTGCGAAAAACTATTCGCATTTCGCACATTCGTCCCCGTCAACAGAGCTTTACGAGCCGAAACCCTTCTTCACTCACGCGGCGTTGCTCCGTCAGGCTTTCGCCCATTGCGGAAGATTCCCCACTGCTGCCTCCCGTAGGAGTCTGGACCGTGTCTCAGTTCCAATGTGGCCGTTCATCCTCTCAGACCGGCTACTGATCGTCGCCTTGGTAGGCCGTTACCCCACCAACTAGCTAATCAGACGCAGACCCATCGCAAAGCGATAGCTTACAAGTAGAGGCCATCTTTAATCAGTCTCCCATGCGGGAATCTGACAACATTCGGTATTAGCAGTCCTTTCGGACTGTTGTCCCCATCTTTGCGGCAGGTTGTCTACGCGTTACTCACCCGTTTGCCACTCGGTTCTCAAAAGCAAGCTTTCAATCACCTCGTTCGACTTGCATGTGTTAAGCACGCCGCCAGCGTTCGTCCTGAGCCAGGATCAAACTCTCCATAAAATTTATGAAGAACCTTGATTGGCTCTCAATTATCTATTAAAGAAATTGCCGATTGCTATGTTGTTCATACCAATCGATGTTTTGTTAAGAAGTAAAAACTTCTTCAAACATCTGGCTTAATCATGTTGCATGATTATTTTGCATTGTTTAGTTTTCAAAGAACAATCTTGTGAAGCGCTTCTTTCGAAGTGCCTGTCGCTTCAAGCGACTCATTTATCTTATCACTATCAGATCAGCTTGTCAAGAACTTTTTTGAAGTTTTTTCGAAGCTTTTTGGAACGTCCCAGCGGCCTGCCACTCAAGGCTTGCTTGGCTGTTTCGTTGCCGTATCTGTCAGCGACTTGTATTATATTACACGAGTTCACCTCACCTGTCAACACCTTTTTTAAACTTTTTTCGGTTTTTCTCCAAGGGTTCTCCAAAAGTTCCCTCGGCGTCTTTGTACTGAGCTGCGATGTACGCACAAGCCCCCTTTTGTTCGCAGTTCTTTTTACTGCCAGCGCCCAGTATGCAAAAAAGGCACTACCCAAAGGTAATGCCTATCATTTCATAATGGCGGAGTGTGAGAGATTCGAACTCTCGATACAGCGTTCACCGTATACACGCTTTCCAGGCGTGCTCCTTCAACCACTCGGACAACACTCCGTGTGCTCTCTAAACGAAAGCTATTCAGTTCGTCGCTCGCGTTTCCCGCCTGCAACGATAATTAGTTTAGCATCATAGCAATCATCTGTCAAGCACTTTTTTATATTTTTTTCAAATTATCTCAGGAACACCACATTCGTAGCATCCAGGAAGTGCGTAGCACCATTCTCGATCAGGACACGATTGGCATCTGCCAGGGACAATACCGGCGTACCACCATGATTCTCCACTGCCACAGCTCTTACCACCAACGGATGGCTGCCTGCACGTTCTGCGCCAGCCATATCCCTTGCATAAGAAGCCATGCCTTTTTCGATTACCTTATCATAATCCAGGTTCTTATAGCCATAAATCGGGCTGCCATTTTCGTTCTTGATAACAGGGCTCATAACCGGTTTCAAGCCCAAACCACGGCAATCCACTACCAGCCCCGTAAAATTGCCGATTGCTCTGCCATCGGGAGCTGCTGCTGCAGACGAGCTGGTCCAGCCGCCATTATCATGGGTTTCCACCGGTGCCGGCAGTACATCCGGAACCTGTGCAGGGAACGCTTCAATCCGCGCGGGGCGTTCAATCACAGCACTGGCCAAAGACGATACACCAAACAGAGGCACTTCCATGGTCACCTCATAACCGCCATCACTGGTGCGGCCTTCCGACACAATACGGGCGCCACGGATTGTTGCCTGTACTCTGGTTTTGACCACATCACTCTGCACGGCTGCCATATCAACGGTCGTTTCCGCATTGACATTGACACCGCCCACATACTCTGCCAGCTGTCGATAAGCATCTGTAATTGCCGCTCTTCTGGCCATCATGCGGGCTTGAGCAATTGTGCGCGCTCCGGCCGGTGCCACACCACCGCCTGTAGCCCGGATCACATTGCTGTTCCAGTCCACATGCTCTGCCGCCAGTACCGAGGCCATGGTCGCCACGAGCATAGCAGCCACCAGCCCCATCAATCCAAATACCTTTGCTAATCTGTTCATCACAATCCCTCACTTTACAAAACGATTTCCCTGCTATCATTTTAGCATTTTCCAACGCAAATCAAAATGATTTCCGCCGCTTTTCTATCAGTAATATCGCATTGAAAGATTAAAACTTCATTGAAATCAGATTAAAATTTGATTAAAATTGCTCAGGTCAACGGCTTTTTTTCTTATCACTGCCATTTCCCTCAGCCTTGGCCTCTTTTTCCGCCTTTTTCAGCTCTGGATTCTTCAGATGCGCAAGTTTTTTCTTCACATCATCGGTAACTTTCGCTTTTTTTACCTTCTCGGTACGATCCACCAGTTCGTCAATATGAGCATAAGCATATTTCAGGATGGTTCGATAAAAAATACCATCAACATCCTTCTCCGATAGATCCGCAATCTTCACGGCCTTATCGCTGGTAGTCACTGAGAGTACTCCCCATTCGGAATCAAGGTCTTCATGCTTATAGACCGTTACTGTGCCCTTATCAAGATCAAATCGCAAATATTCAGCCGTACCTACCAGGTCATTATAGCCTTCCATTGGAAGCATCTTCCAACGGCGTTTGGCCTGCACATCTTGAATCTGCACCAGATCATAAGTCTTCAATACCGGTACCAGCACGATATTGGCATCCAGTTTCCCCTGACTGTCCTGCCCAAAATACATCTGCTGTTTATTGAAGAAATAATTCTGACGGGAAGTAGACTGCACCCACTGATAGATTTCTGGCGAAATCACCTCTTCGGCACTGCCCTGCGGCTGAGCTACAAACAGTATAGCCGCAGCTAAAAGGCCTGCGCCCCATCTCATTTTCATAGATAATCCCCCTACTTCTTTATTTATAATGTATCTATTTTACACCTCTTAACTGAAAAAACGCTGAAACACGTATTCTTAATCGTCCTGTTCCTTATAGAGTTCATCCAATTCATAAGGAGTTTCCTGATAAACATAGTAATTCAGCCAATTGGCAAACAGCAAATGAGCCACACTGCGCCAACGTACAATGGGCTGCTGTGTAGGATCATCATTCGGGTAATAATTCTGCGGAATCTTCGGATTCAGACCAGCCTTAAAGTCACGATCGTATTCCTGCTTCAACGTCGTAGGATCATACTCTGCATGACCGGTGATGAAAAACTGCCGCTTCTCCAGATTGGCAATGATGTAGGGGCCAGCAACGCCTTCCGCTTCAGCCAGAATAGTTAGTTCCGGAACTTTCAGGATATCTTCCTTGTGCTCCTCCGTATGACGGGAATGAGGCACGTAAAAGACATCATCGAAGCCCCGCAGAAGCTTTTCATGTTCCACGCAAAGATGATGCGGGAACACGCCAAAAATCTTCTCGGGCACCTGATACTTAGGAACGCCATAATGGTAGTAAAGCCCAGCCTGAGCCCCCCAGCAGATATGGAATGTAGAATAGACATGTTTCTTGCTCCATTCCATGATTTCTGCAATCTCATCCCAATAGGCGACTTCCTCAAAGGCCATATTTTCCACAGGAGCACCCGTGATGATCATGCCATCATATTTCTTGTGGCGCACCTCGTCAAAGGTACCGTAGAATTGCGCCAGATAGTCCATCGACGTATGACTGGGCGTATAACTCTCGGTATAAATGAAGTCTACTTCTACCTGCAGCGGCGTATTACCCAATAAACGTAAAAGCTGGGTTTCCGTAATATATTTAATCGGCATCAGATTCAGAATGAGAATCTTCAACGGGCGAATATCCTGACTGTATGCCCGATCCGCATCCATCACAAAGATATTTTCCCCTTCGAGAATATGCGTTGCTGGCAACGCATTGGGTATCTTAATTGGCATAGAATCTCCCCTTAATCCAAACCATAACGGTGTACCCAGGCGCTATGGTTTTCCACATAATTTCTCAATTCAATGATATAACGATATTCCTCACTTGCCCGGCTCACCATACGATATTGGCCATCAATGGCAGCATCCAGAGACTTCCAGCCATCTTTCGGTGTCCAATATTTACCTGCTATAGCCTTTTCCGTGGCCTGGGGCAAATTGACTGCAACCTTGAGGAATTTGATTTCCATGACCTGACCATTGGCATCCTTGACTTCCTGCCACTGCCAGAACACCAGATTGCTCCCTTGCATACGCATAGTGGAGGTATCTGCTTTGATATGAGTGTAAATCCCTTCCGGTGAAGTGGAGTCAAATACCGTCAGCCAACGGTTCTTCGCCTTGACGCGCTCCATTTCCTTGTTCTGATGGAATGCCTGATCGACAGCAGCGGCATAATAGGCTTCGTTGAATTGCTGTGAGTTGATTTCCCGTTCCTTGGCTGCCGGATTGGCCTCCGACCAAATCACATCCCCATTGGCATTATAGAAATGCTCCGCTACGCACTGCACGGTACGATATTGGGGCTTAATCACCAGCTGTGCCGTACTGAAAGAGAGCTGGGACGGATCCGGGAACTTTTCGCTGAGCCCATAAGCTGCCAAAGTTTCCTGGGCACCGCCATAGCTATAAGAAGTTTTCGTCCAGACCTGTACCTCTGTGGGCACCTTGCCCCTGGCTGTTTCCACAGTACGCGTTATAACCACGGACTCCGGATCGAAATACTTGCTGTAATTGTCATCCGAGGCCAGCCAATACCACTGCTCCTTGGCAGGATTTTCCTTCTCCGTCTTGTTTTCTGCAGCAGCCGTCTGGTGCTCAAAATCAATTTGTACAGCTTGTGCAGGCTGAGGATTTCCCACAACAAAGGAACCTGCCAACAGACTCAGTCCGATCAATTGATACATTCGTTTATCCATAGTGTTCACCTCATGTTTAATCTCCTGTATTTTCAAACTTACTTCTCATTTTAACGTATTTTTACCCATTGGGCAACAGTAACAGACCTTTAACACAATGCCCAATCCCCTGTGTAGCTCAGCACTGAGGCCCAAAATGGCTTGAGTGATAACTCAGCGCAAAATTGCGCCCAGCAAGCGACCGCCCCACACCCCGCCTAATAGCCCTATTTCCCCTTTTAGGTATAAACTATCAGACTATGCACCAAACGCCGTCAGCGGTCAAATATAGACGAATCAGCGCACCATTGAATTATAATCACTTGCAGCATATCCATAAAGCACAAAGGCGGCCTTGTCTAGTATCCGCATTGATAACTCCCGCCCCCATTTTTCTGTGATACATAAATCTAAGCAAACTTTAGACAGCATTTCCCCGCCAATAAAACGCCTGGTCAATATCTCCTTGTTCTCCCCGGTCAATGTATTTATAAGGCTGTCAATTTTCCTTTTTGCAAGCTGCAGCCGCTTATTTTCAATGTTCAATCTGTCAATTTCCCTCTTTATCTTTCCATGCTTTTCTGCTTGTATCTCCACCGGCGAAACATGATCCCCGCCTCCTGGCACTCCTTCAAGGTTGCTTGTGCTGATTTTGACAAGCTCGGCCTGTTCGGTCAGATACTCAATTTCATCCTTTATATTCTCAATCCGTGCCAAAAATAAATTATAGTTTTTCAAGTCATTCTTTGCCATTGCCCTGTATTTATTCATTTCAGCACTCCCATAAACAAAAATAAGGAGGGATTTTCGCCCCTCCTTTATTACATTTCTATTGTTCCGCCGTTCCAGTCATCAATGATTATCACAGTATCATTGCTGCTGGTATCCTCAATAGGGAATCTACGTTGCAGGATATTTGCCGCCGCTACCCTGTCACGGGTTTTTGAACCGGGTATTTTGCCACGCAAGACGGCCGTCAAGAACTCCTGTACCTCCTGCAGGTCTGCTATGGAGTCTTTTCTTTGTTCCTCAAGGGCTTTGTCTACCGCTTCCCTTACTTCAGGGATTTTCATCAGTTGATAGCCCTTTTTATTTGCCGTCTTTTCGCTATACCCAGCACGGCGGGCGGCCTCAGTAGCATTACCACAAGCCGCCATCTCCTGCACAAACCTTGCACGCCGTGCCGTCAGCATACTACCGCCCCCAATCAGGTTAACGGCTGGTAGTAAATGGCCTTTGCTTTGTTGTCCATCACAAAGGCGTCAAAGTAGAAACGGCCTTCTACAAGGCTGCCACTAATCCCCGGCGGATCCTGGTGGATTTTATAATCAGTCATTTTCAAAGGTGCTACTGTTGCGCACGGGTGAGCAATCATAAAGCCGAATTTTTCCGGCAGGCGGGCAGCAGGTACTTTGATAATATTAAGGCCGTCAAGGTTCGCGATAACGCCCTTCAAGCGCATATCCTGCCCCTGCTCGGTCTCCATAACAATATCCTTGCACTTCTTCATAATGTAATATACATCAGGAGTAACCACAAGGCAGCGGCCTGTTTCCGGCACGTCGTAATTATCCAGCGTGTTACTGCCATCAAGAATTTTATCCAGGATATTTGTAGCGTTAAGCGTAGCAGCCGCCGCGCTGGTGCCTGCCCCTGCTACCATCTTGCTGTAGATATGGGTATCAATTTCCGGGATAACTACCTCGCGAATCTGCCGCGCCAAGGCTTTATCTGCCGCAATGCTATGCCCAGTTTCGTCAACGTCCATCTTGTCCACCGCAAAAGTAAAAGAACGGTCTTTCGTGAGCGTGAAAGTCTCAATATCGGTATCAATTCCCTGTATCTCCCCGTAGCGGCTGCCTGTTAAGCCCGTGCCTGTCCCTGCACGATCATAATCAGTAGTTTCCACAGTAGAGACTTTGTAAATTTTTACAGTCTTTGCTCCATCAAAGGAAAAGTCTTTATTTGTGAGCAAGCTGATTTTGCTTTCACGGGTAAAAAGCTCGTCAACATAGGGTTTATATTCAGTAACTAAATTTACCATGTCTTAAATCCTCCAATCAGTTTCCTGCTGGAAGGTGGGGAGTTAATGCGCTCCGACTTCCTCCGAATAGTTACGGCCGCTAGGCAGGCCAAACGCTTCCCTAATTGAGTCTTTGGGCTTTACGTTTCCGCTGCCGCTATTCGGATTATAACCGGGCTTTTGTATTCTCTCTCCGCCCCCCAGCAATTCTATACTTTGCATAAGTGTTTCTTCGCTGTCATATTTCAGAGCGTTGGCCAGGTCAGGATTAAAACCTTTTTCTTTTAGAATCCCCCGCGCTTTTTCATTGAGCATTTTTGCGGAAAATTCCTTCTCCATTTTTGCCCGTTCTTCCTTCAATCGGCTAGAAACAATTTTATTTACTTCTTCCTGAGTGAATGTTTTTTCATTCTCCATTATATATACCTCCATTTTACGCCCTAGAGTTGGCTTGATTTTTAGCAAAATAAAAAGCGCGGGTATATCAAAGTTATGGGTACTAAACCTTGATATATTTCCCGCGCCTCAGCTGGCTACCCTTACAATTTAAGGTGCATAAAACTGTAAGATGGTACTTTTATTTTGCTATGTATTATTATAGCATTTTGGCGGTTTTTCTTCAAACAAATAACCACAGATTTTTTTACATAAACAGAAAACAGGTGATTAACAATCCTCCGCCAATAGAGGGCGAAGGGCTAATCACCTGTTTGAACAAGCAGCCGCCACTCGCCCACCAATAAAGGGCAGACGCACCTGCTTACTTGTTCACCTATATTATATCACATTTTTTATTTATTCTCAAAGTGTGTATTTAGGCTTTTATCCCTTCTACCCAAACTATTCTCTATTCTATCCAATCGGCGGTTAATAGCTCGCACACCTGCCGCCATCTCTTTCGCCTTAATCCGTTCCGTTTCCTGCTCCGTCCTGGTGGTCATGTACAGGCGTTTTCTGCCGTGCTGGTCTACCTCCTGCCCCTGCTTTATTCTCATCGAATAAGGCGCGGCCTCCTTCATGATCATCTTTTTGTAGGTGTTTACCTGCTTTTGTTCATCCGGGGAATAGCTGAATGTGATCTTCATTTCTCATACCTCCAATAACTACCGGGGAGAGCCAACGCCCGCCCCGGCTTTTTCAAATCCCTACTTTTGTCTACCTGCTGCCCTGCTTAATCTTCCCGGCTGGCCTCTTCGCACTCCTGCAGTGCCTTCATGTAGTCATTAAAGGCCTTGTCAACGTCCGGGACTTTATGCACCCAGCTAATTATTGCGCGATCCATAGCAAACATCATCAAATATTCACTATGCAGTTCCAGCAGCTTCATAATGCGCGGATCGCCGTAGCTTTCCAGCTCCTTTTCGATTTTCGTCATATGGTCTGCTGCGTTCATCATGTCGCAGAATCTTTCCTCTACCGTCAGTTCTTTTTTCTCACTCATTGTATAATCTCCTTCCCTTCCATTAGTGGCGGATTTTTCCGCTGCCAATCTCACGGCCGAATTTTCGGCTATGAACCCGTTCACGTTCCAAACGCTGGCCATCACAACGCCCCAACAGGTAACAGTCAAGCCCTAAGAAAAATCTTTTCTGTTTTGCGCTGCCGCCGTAAACATCACGCCTGTTTGACTCAATCACCCGGTCAATGCGCTTTAGGGTATCTTCCCCAGGAATCACCTGCTGCTTGACGATAAAGGAATCACGATCCAGCACTACGGCAGGACGTACCTGTTTAGTCGGCTTGCCCAATGTCCCCGCCTGGCTACGCTGGTAAACGTCCACAGCAGAAGCCATACAACGCAATGTTACCCGGTCAACCTGCCCCAACATATCCGCAAGGGCTTTTCTTGCTTCATCATCCGTCATATTCTCAAAATTATCCATTATGGTCATTATTTTGCCCTCCTCAGTCTGATGTTACCGCCTGTTACCTCGACAAATTCCACCATGTCCACAATACGGCTATATAACCGTTCGCCGTACCTTGTGCCCAGCTGCAGCGGTGTTAGGTTGCTAGTGGCCATTATCGGCTTATTATTCGCATATCGTGAGTCGATAATCTCAAATAGCTGGCTTGCCGCCCAATCTGTAGCCTGCTCCGTGCCTAAATCATCAATGGCTAATATTGCTACCTCTTGATAATCATGCAGAATTTTAGAAGTCAACTTATTATCACCAAACGACCTCTTTATATCGCCTATAATCTTGCTTACAGGCACATAGATAGCGGCTTTTTCCATCTCGTGCAGTTCGTTCACACATCCGGCCAATAAATGGCTTTTCCCTGTCCCCGGCTTGCCGTAGAATATAACACCGTCTCCCATGATCTCGCCGAATCGCTCCCAGGCTTTCAGCTGGCCTTGTGTATGTGGGTTATATTTGCCGCTGAATCTGTCCGGGACAGGATAGCGATAGTTTAGACCGTTTACAATGCTTTGGTGTCGTTCTTTTGCTTCCTGAAGCCGTTTTTCCTCATCCCGCCTTGCTTTTTCAGCTTTATACAGCTGCCATTGTTCCGGGATGGTTTCGGCGGGGAGATTTTGGATTTTCTCCCATGATCCTAATAATGAGTCATTCTCCCCCATTATGGCTACATTGAGTTTCAACATGGCAGGAAATACTTTACTTATAGCCGGCATAAGTATTTCCAGGTCTGTCACTCCTTCCAGCACCTTAAGGGCATTTTTGAAAACTTCTACCTCCTGCCCTGCTGGTGCTATCTTATTCCCTCCCCACTCCAGCCAATCAGCCGGGCTTTTTACATCACTCAGATATTTAATCAAGGTTAAACCTCCTGTTATACTCCATCATTTGATCTTCATTGCTATCATAGTCAAGATAGGCAGGTTTCTTCTCCTTTACGTACTCTTTGAACTTATCAGCCCTAAACAATGTTTGCGGCCTTAAGTATTGCTCACACTTCGTGCCGATCCATTTAGCAGCCTTTATCTCTATCACCTTCTTAATATCTTCTTTGGTGTACCCTGAATTGAACAGGTCAGTTATTAGCTTTACGGTTTCTTTTTCCGTATGGTCATAGTGTTTATCTGCTTTGAAATTAAGATATACGACTATTTCTTCTATGAGATAGGGCGGAACGCCCTTTTCGTTCTTGTCATCACCATCTTTCTGTACTTCCCAAGGTTTAGGTCTGTTCTTAACTTCTTCGATGTCAGCAAGTAGCTGCTTGAAGCTCTCAGAGCGTTCACCGCCTTTTTTTCGTTGAGTTACTGCCTCATTATCCTCTTTGAGAGGGTAGAACGACAACCACCCGCGCATTATGGCCTCATTGATAATCTTGACCTGCTTTGTATTGTCATCAGGTGCAAGCTCCTGCAGCTTATTTAGTAGCAGCTTTTCCTGTCTTGCCGTCTTTATGGGGCTTTTACCCCCCTTCCTCACTTTGGCATACTCCACAAGAGCCTCTTTTACTTCTCCATCAGGAAGAGAAGAGAAAGGAATCCAGGAAGGGGCTTTTTTGCCCCGCCTCTTTTTTGTTTCTTCTCTTGTATCTTCTCTTGTTTCTTTTTCTTTTCTTTGTGTATCATTTTGATACTGGTGCGGTATCGGATTGATACTGGTGCGGTAACTTTCTGATACTGGTGCGGTATCATTTTGATACTGGTAACAATTTGATACTGGTATCATTTTGTTACTGGTTTTTAGTTTCCAGCCTTTACCACTTGAGACTACCTTTGTTATATATCCATTTTTTTCTAAAGCAGCTACTTCGCGTTTTATTGTGATGGTTGACACTCCCAAAATATCTGCCATGTTTGCGGCACTTTCAGTACAAGCCCCATAACTCCCCTGTTCTCGAAAGGAGATAAGGCCGTATATCATTTTACTAATAGGCGTTAGTTCTCTTTGGGGCAATACCACCGCCGGAATAAACAGCCCTTTAACATCCATAAATTTCCTACCTTCCCAGGGAAGAACCACCGCGTAAATTCATACTACTTGTTTAACCTCTCCTTTTTCCTTCACTTCCAAGGCTAAGCCGTGCTCCTGCCCCCATATTTTTACTAGGCTATTCCATACGTTTTGTGCTAAAATAAAATCGGAATTGCTACCGTGCAAAGTTTCAATTCCTGCCCCTGCTGGTGCTGCTACACCTGTAGGGGCTTTTTTTGTTGCCATAAAATCAACCTCCTTAGATCTGAAAACGAAAAATTACGTTCTCAAAATCCAAAATTGGATTTTCAAAACTTCTTGTGGTTACGTCAGGCCATATCTTTCTTGCGTTTACCCGCCGCCGCGCCGTTGTAGCATGGGCTTTTATTGCCCGGTCAATCCTCGTCAATGACTATGGAAGTCAAGGGAACGCCCAAGGCTTTGGCAAGGCCGCCTATCTTATCAAGGCGTGGGCGTGTTCCGTGGTTTAACCATAGGTTGAGCGTTGGCGTGGCGACTCCCGACTTTTCAGCCAAGGCGCGAATCGTCAGCCCTTCCATGGCCATCATGAATTTTACCTTCTTGACGTTTAGATCCATTATCTCACCTCCTAAAATGTGAGTTTCTCAAATCCTCACACCTATATAATAAGCAAAACTCAAATACTTGTCAATAAAGAAATAAGAGTTTTTCATGTTTTTGCTTGTATTTTATTTGAGTTTATCATATTATATATATTGAAGGAGTGTATATAATATGAGCTTTCAGAATAACCTAAGGCAATATAGGGAAAAACTAGGCATAACAGCAAAAGACTTCGCCGCCCAGCTAGGCATTAATTACGGAACTTATGCAGGATATGAAACTCAAGGACGTGAACCCAAATACAACGTGCTATGTAAAATAGCTGCCGCACTCAATGTGTCCATAGATGACCTAATCGGCCATACAGAGCATGATTTTGAATATTGGCAAGGCTTTCTTATGCGCTTAGGGCTAATTATTGCGCCGCTTGAGAGTGGTAAGATTGCTATTCTAAGCAGAGAGCCAAAAGACGAAAATGACACCGGCACAGTATTAGGTTCTTTTCCTCCAGGGGAGTTTTTGGCCATGATGGAGAAAATCGCGCCAACGGCAGAGAGAAAAGCCCGCGATACCGTGCGCAACAATGTTGAAATAGCTATACAGCAGGCTTTCCATGAACAAATAATGAATGACGAAATACAGCGTATTGCAAAAAGTATTAAAACAAAGAACTAACGACTGTCCCCAAAATTGGGGACATCTCCCCTTCCTGTGGTTACGTCAGGCCATATAGTAACGAGAGGAAGGAAACACCATGAAAAGAGCAGCACTTTATATTAGAGTGTCCACAGAAGAACAGGCGCGCCACGGCTTCAGCCTGGAAGAACAGAGGCACACGCTGGAAGAATACGCCACCAAACACGGCTATACAGTAGTTGATACCTATGCAGACGAAGGAGTCACCGCCCGCAAGGGACTAAAAAACCGCCGCGAACTGCAGCGGCTTCTTGCTGACGTCCGGGCGGGGTTGATTAACTGTATTCTGTTTATCAAGCTGGATAGATGGTTTCGGAATATCCGGGACTACTACGCCGTGCAGGACATACTAGACAAATACCATGTCGATTGGATCGCAACGCAGGAGGACTACAACACGACCACAAGCAACGGCCGCCTTATGCTGAATCTCAAGCTATCCATTGCTCAGAATGAGAGCGACCAAATCGGCGAACGTATCCGCTTTATCTATGCTGGTAAGCTCCGCCGCCATGAAGTAGTGGCCGGACATTTGCCCATAGGCTACAAGATAGAGAACCACAAATATGTTATTGATGAACCGCAGGCGGCTATTGTCCGGGATGTATTCCGGCAGTATCTCTTTTATCAATCAATATCCGAAGTGCAACGCCATATCAACAATACCTATAATGAACGCCTGAACCGCAACAGAATAGCGGGTATCTTGAAGAACGAGCGTTATATAGGCGTATGGTGGGGGATCGAAAACTACGCCCCGGCCATCATTGACCATATGACCTTTGACAATACCCAAAAGATACTCGCCATAGGCAGGCGTGGCGCAACGCCCAGGGTTGCGGTTGTCCCCTATCTTTTTTCCGGGCTTCTCTTTTGTCCGTCCTGTGATAATAGGTTATATGGCTTCAAGGCAGGCGGCATTAAAGGCAATAGCGTAAAATATTATAGCTGCCGCAAGCATTTTAACGCCGCCTACCTTTGCAACTTCAAATATTCTATTCCCGAACCTACCGTAGAGGCTTACCTTGTGGACAATATCGAACCACGAGTAGAAAAATATAGGCAAGAGCTGGAAGTCATACAGGCCAGCAACAATAAAAAGCAGGACATAGACAAGCGCATAGCCGCCGCCCGCGCCCGGCTGAACCGCCTCAAGGATTTATATGTTTCGGGCTTTATCGACCGGGACACATACGAGAAGGACTACCAAACCTACAACAACGAACTATTGCGCGCCCAAAAAGAAAAGAGAACCCTTGACGGGCAGCGCCTTTCCCCCCAGCTGACAAACATATTGGCCAAAGGATTTTCCACACTCTACAATGAGCTGTCCCTGGAAGGGAAAAAGACCTTTTGGAAGTCTATTATCCATAAGTTGAAAATTACTCACTGCAAGCCGATATATCCAAACCGCAAAAAATCCCCGGTCACGCTGGAACTTCAGATCATATTTCTATAGCCGCATTTCCTGAATGTGAGCATAAGAAAAGCACCCTGCAGCTTTGCAAAGTGCTTTGTAAATTCTATATACTTACCTTCTAGGAAAATTTTATTCCCGCAGGCAGCTTACCTATCAACTTATCCTTGCTTTTGGGCTTTACTCTTGACAGATAATAACCATGCAAGCAATCATTACACCAAATAGCTCCATAGCAGTCATTGCCATTGTTGTCCAACGCTACATACCCATAGTCTAAATTATGGCTTTTGCACTTTGGGCAGGTGCCTTTGCCTTCCAGCATATCAGCATGAGCATATGCCCATTTCAATGATTTCAGCATCTTCACCGCCTCCGTTTCTTCGGTGTATACTTCGCCAACGATCCCCTGAACCCCCTGCTTCCTCTCCCATAAAACAAAGGAAGCAGGGGTATTTTTTTTAATGTCCATTGGGCAATGATACCTTGTCCAAAATCCCCAGCAAAGCCGCAATGGCCAGACCATAGTTCGTCATGGGCACCTGCTGTTCCTGACACTGCTGCACACGGTTCAGCACATACTTGCGATTGAACATGCAGGCACCACAATGGATCACCATATCATACCCCGTTACATCCAGAGGAAAATCCTTGCCGGACACAATATCAATCGCCAAATCGGCTCCCAGTTGACTCCGCAGGAGCCGCGGCAGTTTCACCCGGCCAATATCCTCCTGCAATGGCTTATGGGTGCAAGCCTCGGCAATCAGGATACGGGAATCGGACTGCAGCTTCAGCAGTCTCTCAGCACCTTGCAGGAAACAGGCAATATCCCCCTTAAAAGCAGCAAAGAGCACGGAAAAGGAGGTCAGCAAGGTCTGCGACGGCTTCAATGGATATACCTTCCTGAATGCCTGCGAGTCCGTGATAATAAGCTTGGGCGGCTCCGTCAGCTTAGCCAAAGTATCTGCCAACCTGTCCGTCGTACAGCAAAGAGCCTGACACCCCTTGTCCAGCAGTTCCCGCAAGGTCTGCACCTGTGGCAGGATCAGCCGGCCCTTAGGAGCCTGGATATCCTGGGGCATGACCAGCACCACCAAATCCCCGGCTGCACATAAATCACCCGTGATTGAGGGCTGTTCAAAATCCTCCGGCAAGGATCGGATCAGCTCCTGCCGCAATTTCTCCACTCCCTGCCTATCTGCAGCATTCAACAGTAAAGGCGCACTGCCGGCTGCCTTGGCCACTGCCTCCGCCAGAGCGCATCCTCCGTCAGCCAGTTCATCCGTCCGGCTGACCAGCAAGATCACCGGCGTCTTCTGCCGGTGGAAGAAGGCCAACCACTTCAACTCCTCCGCCATATCCAATCCACTGAATAACAGCAAAGCAATATCCGTTTCCCGGGCAGCCTGTTCCGTCTTCTCTACCCGCAGCCTCCCCAGCAGCCCTTCATCATCGAATCCCGCCGTGTCAATAAACATCACCGGCCCGACTCCATGCAGTTCCATGGCCTTATACACCGGATCCGTCGTCGTCCCCGGCACCTCCGACACCGTAGCCACATGCTGTCCCGTCAGCGCATTGATCAAAGAAGACTTCCCCGCGTTACGCCGCCCGAACAAGCCAATATGCAAACGATTACCGCGAGTTGTATCATTTAGACTCATACGTCATGCCCCCATTCATTAATCAGTATAGCACATCAGGCAGAAAATATGATACACTGATAGCAAGCAAACACAAAGGAGCGACTATCCATGAGCAATTACGCAAACTTCCAGGTAGGGGAAAAATTCCCCCTGCCCATAAAAAATCAGCAGGACGGCGGCCTGTTCCAGATTGACGCCAACGGCTGCATATTCATCCTGCAGCTGTCCCGCCATGACATCATTGCCGCCGAAGCCTTCCGCACAGGCAAAATGGAGCTGGCCCTCTATGAGCAGGACGGCCTGCTCTTCTTCCTCTACCAGATTGACGGCATCTTCAAGGAAGGCTGGGGCGATGCCCCCTTCTCCCTCGCCGCTTTAAAACCGGAACTTCTGCCAACAAAAAAAAGCCTGGCCGACCACACCCTGCACCTCTACCTCGTAGACACTACCCTGCAGGTTCTGCTGGCCCAGCGCGATGTAGCCATCCCCGCTGATTTCATGGCCATCCTGCAAAAACATGTAGCGGCACAAAAAGCCGCCCCCATGGACACTGCAGCCTTTGCTCTGGCCGTCCAGACCATATGGGCACAAAAAAGCCCCGCGCAGATGCGCGAGGCCGCCAGTGCGGTAATCGAAGTTCCCTTGGATATCCCTCTGCCGCCCTCCAAGCAGAACCTCAACTAACCGATTATCCAGATAAAAAATAATGGGCACTTCCCGCCTGAGCAAGGAGTGCCCTTTTTCCATATTTCCATCATGCGACCCCAGCAGTCACACCATCAATTCCACGGCTATCGAGCCATTCAGCTACTACCTGGCGTTCAGCAGACTTGCGGCCCATCTGAACAAGGTCGACCATGTCCTGTCCACCTGCATAAGCTTTGAAGTCACTGTGACCCATGAGCTTTGCGGCTTTGGTGAACTGTTTGACGCGGACAGGGATAAAAACTTCTTCCATCCATTGCGAACAAATTTGTACTTTCATGATCTATCTCTCCTTGTATCAAAAACTCATGACTATAAACTGGCTTACGATGGACTAACCATCCACGGCATCCGCTGCCAGCCGTCACTGCAAGTACACTCCCCTGTACTTTGCTTCCAGAGGTTTTTCTTACAAGGTATATCGATAGTTTTTGAAAATACTTAAGGGTTTTCTGATGAAAATATGGAAAAATTTTCAGATACTTTTCAGTTTCTGCGTCTAAGCTTCATTTACTGATACACCTTTATTCTACTCCTGCCGCCGCCTCTTGTCAATATGTTTGTAAAATATTTTATTATCTGAAAGTTATTGTAATGAAAAAAGAGCCCGAAGGCTCTTCTCTCATCACTCCAGAGGCACAACTTCACGCTGGCGCTGGGTAAAGCGTATCGTTTCCGTATAGCCATAAGAACGGGCATAATTAACGGCCTCATCGTGATAAGCCCCGCAATCCTCGGGTTTATGCGCATCCGAAGTAATGATGACCGGCAGCCCTTCCCGAGAAGCTACCCCCATAAATTTATAGTAAGGCGTGATTTCCGCAATGGGGTAACGATAGAACGTCCCCGTATTGATATCCACCACCATATTGGCCTTCTTGAGTGCTGCCACGGCACGAATCAGATAGGGTGTTGCATCGAATTCAGGAATATAATGGAACAGCCGGATATTGTATGGATGCCCCAACACATCATAGAGTCCCGAAGCCGCTAGTTTTTCGATTTCCTGGGTGTATTCCTCATACACATCATTGAGATCTTCCTTGTCCCACTGGGCCATGATCTCTGCCGAGTCATAAGCCCAGCCATTGAGGAAATGCACAGAACCGATCACATAGTCAAACTTGTAGTCTTTCAGGATATCCCGCACAGCATCCTGATTTTGGAAATTACAGACTTCAATGCCTGTCTTGACCTTGTGCTTTTTCTTCAGCTTGGCCATAAAGGCAAAATATTCATCCAACGTATATTTGAACTTATTGGTCTTGAGCCATTTTTTCTGGAACTCACCGATAAAACTATCATCCAGAATCAGGTCATCATAATAAAGTTGTTCAAATTCCGGGAAGGTATGGGAATGCTCGGAAATGCCGATTTCATCCAGCCCCAGCAGCTCCGCCTGATGGAAAAAGCCTTCCACCCAATCTTCGTCATAGGAGCCCTTCTCAAAATGCATATGGTAATCTGCTCGCATAACTGCCTCCCCCCTTAGCCGCACAGGCCGTCATCAATCAGTTTCTGGATGCCCTGCAGAACGCCATACTCCTTGTTGCTGGCCGTAGTGAATCTGGCCAGTTCCTTAATCTTCGGATGGGCGTTCTCCATGGCAAAGCTATAATAAACAGAACTCATCATCTCGGCATCATTCATGTAATCGCCAAAGGCTGCACATTCCATGGGTGTGATATGCAGCTTCTTCTGCACCTGCTGGATGGCAATGCCCTTGTTGATGTCAAAGCGCATCATATCCACCCAGTAATCACTGGAAGTCGCCACCTGGAAGGGACCACGATATTTTTTCAGGTAAGGATAGATACGTTCCCCGGCCCGGCCACGCTCGTCAAAGAAGGCCGCCTTGATCATCTCATCGTCGATTTCCTCAAAGCTATCCACCACCTGGGTACGGGTATAATACTTCTGCAATTCTGCCCGCAAGGCCTCCGTCATCTTTGGACGCAGCACATAGGCATCTTTCTTGCCACAGAACACCTCATAAACTCCCGGAATATCCTTGGTTGCCGTCAGTGCCTTAATGCCCAGATTCCGACGCATGACGCAGGAAAAGACCTCTTTCCCCTGATACTGCACCATGGTGCCGTTTTCCGCCAGGAACAGGAACTCATTCTCATAGCCCTTAAAGGTTTCCAACAGAGAATAATACTGCCGCCCGGAACAAGGCGCAAAAAGTACGCCGCGTTCCCGCAGCTGACGGATCATATCCTCAAAGCCCTTCGGCAACTGGCCATTCTCGTCCAGCAATGTACCATCCATATCCGACATAATGAGTTTAATCATGCCAAGACTCCTCTCATAGGAATTATTCATCTTGGCTTCTATTGTATCATGAAATCAGGGACTAAAAAATACTTTGTTACAGATTGGATGAAGACGCGACAAAATCATTGACGCTGTTGTATTTTTCTGATAATATCAAAATAGAGGTATTGTACTTTTCCGAAAGGAGGAGGATCAACATGGATGTGAAGAATCTGGACGTAATGTTGCCGCATCGGCACGAAGCAGATCTGAAGAGCCAACAGAACAGGCTGCGCAGCATCATCAACGCCGTCAAAACCGGAAATGAAGATGCCAAAGGACTGCCGCCGTTACACACATTATTATCCAAACTGGATGCCCTGCAGGGTTCACAGGAACTGGAATCCTTCAAACGACAGACCTCCCCCGCTTTTGATGTGGATATCAGACATGGGGAAGAGTTACTGCCTTTCGCTCAGGACGCATACATTTTGGATTTGGGACACTCTGCTTAAGTTTACCCCCTTCCCTTTACCGGGAAGGGGATTTTTGTTGTAATTTTTTCTCACCGCCCCTATAGCAAAAGTTATATATTTGCGCTATAATAGTTTACATATTTATATAGAATTTTTACTTGACGCGTCAATAGGAGGAACGCTATGAGCAAAAAATATTTCCCTTTGTCCACTGAGAGATTACACGAAGTGATCAAGAAATTTCCTACCCCTTTCCATATATACGAAGAAAAAGCCATCCGCGAAAACATCCGTGCCCTGCAGGCTGCCTTTGCTTGGGCACCGGCTTTTCATGAGCAGTTCGCCGTCAAGGCCCTGCCCAATCCCCGCATCGTGCAGATCCTCCATGAGGAAGGCGCCGGCACCGACTGCAGCAGCCTGGCAGAGCTTCTGATTTCCGAAGCCGCCGGACTCAAGGGCGAAGAAATCCTGCTGACCTCCAACGACACCCCTGCTGATGAATTCCAGAAGGCCGTGGAGCTTGGGGCCATCATCAATCTGGATGACATCACCCATCTGGACTATCTGGAAGAACATGCCGGCCTGCCGCAGGTCCTCTGCTTCCGCTACAACCCCGGCGATGCCGTGGAGGGCAACGATATCATTGGCCAGCCCACGGAGGCCAAGTATGGCCTGACCCATGACCAGATGCTCGAAGGCTACCGTCGCGCCAAAGAAAAAGGCGTGAAGCGCTTCGGCCTGCATACCATGGTGGCTTCCAATGAACGCCGTACGGAAGCCTTCCTGCTCACAGCCCGCCTGATGTTCGAGCTGGCCGTGGAACTCAAAGAAAAGCTGGATATCTCCGTGGAATTCGTCAATCTCGGCGGCGGCTTCGGCATTCCCTACCGTCCCGAGGAAGAGCCGCTGAACCTCAAGGAAATCGGCGAAGGCATCCATCAGCTCTACAACGAGATGATGGTGCCCCATGGCCTGGATAAAACCGCCATCATGACGGAAAACGGCCGCGCTATGACGGGCCCTGCCGGCTGGCTGGTATCCACCGCCATCCACGAGAAGCACACCTACAAGGATTATATCGGTCTCGACTCCTGCATGGCCAATCTCATGCGCCCGGCTCTCTATGGTGCCTACCATCACATCACGGTGGCTGGCAAGGAGAATGCCCCCTGCGACCATACCTATGATGTGACCGGCTCTCTCTGCGAGAACAACGACAAGTTCGCCATTGACCGTCAGCTGCCGGAAATCAACATCGGCGATATCGTGATCATCCATGATACCGGGGCGCATGGCAGTGCCATGGGCTTCAACTACAATGGCAAGCTCTGGTGCGCCGAACTGCTACTCAGAGAAGATGGCAGTATCGAACTGATCCGCCGTGCCCAGACCATTGACGATTACTTCGCCACCCTGAAATATCCCGGCTCCCTGCTGTAATCCACAAATCCATACACAGACAACGTACAAAGAGGTACTGCTAAAAACAAAGCAATACCTCTTTTTTCATTTCTTAAAGAATTACGTCGCGATTGCAATCCTTGGAATAGATATAGGCGAAGGGTACCCTGCCCACTCCATAGGAGCCTTGAGGCACATAGGGGCCGAACCACATAAAGTCATCCTTGCGGATGGGCAGCCACTCATTTTCCATGATGTACATGCCCTCACCGGACAGGATATAGGCACCATGTTCCTGCACATGGGTTTCCACGAAGGAATGGCAACCGCCGGGCTCAAAGGAAAGGATGTGCATATTCATATCGAAGGCAATATCCTTGGGCAGCAGATCCTTGATAAAGACATTCTTCATGCCCTCGTATTCTGCAAAGGGAATCTCCTTGACATTGCCCTGTACCAGATAAGGCTCTTTGCCCGGCAGGGGAATGTATTTCTGCTTGTACAGCAGCAAACGTGCAGGCTGCTTACAAGCAAACTTTATGCCCCCCTGTCCTGCAGGCACATAGATATAGCCGCCCGCCGTCAAGGCAATCTTCTTCTGCAGGATCTTGACTGAGGACACCGCCGGCAGATTCTGCATGGGCATATCGATGACCGTGGTCACGCCGCCTTTGGCCGCCGCCCGGCTGCCATGGCGGAAATCTTCCCTCCATGTATAGCCCGGTTCATTGAAATGCACATGTCCGTCTATCACGCCGGGCAGGACATAACAGCCTGCAGCATCAATGACCTTATGGGCTTCCGCTGCTTTTTCCGGCGCCAGCAGGGCGGCAATCTTGCCGTCCCGCACTGCCAACGTGCCTTTCTTTACCTCACCCGGACAGACCAGCAAAGCATTCCTCACCAACAAATCAAACATAGCGCTCGCCTCTTATTCCGTAACCAACGAAGCATCCACTGCCTTCAGGGAGCTGGGATCTGCATACTTGGTAAAATCCGGATTGGTCGGAATATTTTTCATCTCCAGCATAAAGGCACTCATTTCCGTGCAGGCAGCCTTGAAATGCGCATCGAACTTCATATCGTACTTGTTCTGCGCCATGATATGCTTGACCTGATCCTTGTCCAGATTGATCTCCTTGGCAATGATTTCAGCGGCCTCATCGGGATGTTCGTTGATGAAATCCGTAGCTTTCTTCAAGGCGCGAAGCATGGCCTTGACATCTTCCGGACGCTCTTTGAGGAAATTATCCGTCACCTGCATGGTCGTATAGAAGCTCAGCCAGGACACATCCCCCTGCTTGTCCTCCAAATAGGATTTCAGGCCGCTGAACAACAGCTTGCCGCCAGCTTTCTGCCCGTTGCTTACCCAAGGTTCCCAGCAGGCCATGGCATCAATATCGCCGTGCTCCATGGCTGCAATCTGGTCACTGGGGCTTAACGTAACAAAGTTGATCTTATTTACATCCACATTCATGTCATTGGCCATATTGCGGATGGCGATCAGCACGCCGGAACCTGCAGCCATGCCAATTTTCTTTCCCTCCAGATCCTTTGCCTTATTGATGCCAGCATCTTTGCGGGCAACTACGCACTGGGTGTTGCCGATATCAGCCATAGGTGCCACGATCTTGACCGGCACGCCATTGGCAGCCAAAAACATATCCGCCATCTTGAACCAATTCTTGGCATTGACGATGATATAGCCAAGGCCTGTCGAGGCCCCCATCATCTCTGCCACCACCAGTGCGGAAAAGGTCAGGGCCAAACTCATCTTCATGCCCTCGAAGATCTTGGGCAGTGCTGAGTTCAGGATGACTTTGGTGAAAATCTGATAATTCGTTGCCCCCAGACTCTTGGCCGAGCGGATCAATATCGGATCGGTCTCCCGTATGCCGCCGATAATGTAGATCAGCATGGGCACGAAGGTCGCATAGGCAATCAGAGCAATCTTTGAAGCCTCGCCAATACCAAACCAGATCAGGAACATGGGCAGGAAGGCAAAGACAGGAATCGGCCCCACCATATTGAGGATGGGGGACAAGAGATTATCCCAGGTGCGGCTCATGGCAATCATGATGCCCACCACCAACGCACCAGCCACCCCCAGCAGGAATCCAGCCAGCATGCGATAGAAGCTCATGCCGATATGCAGGATCAGCGTGCCATTCATCAGATATTCATAGCCTGTTTCCAGCACAGTCACCGGTGATGGCAGGAAAACGGGATTGAACCAGCCGCTGCGCATGTTGAGATAGCTGATGAGCTCCCAAAGGCAGAAGAAATAGAATAATGCCATCGCCTTATAGAATTTATCCGCTTTGGCCCGTTTAGCCTCGGCATATTTGCGCGGCACGATTTCCTCTTCCGCCAGCAGGTTCCCCTGCACACAGGGGGCGATATAGAGTTCGTCCACATATGAGATTTCCTTCATTCGGCACACACCGCCCTTTCTTCATCTTCCGTTTCCGCAATCATCCGGGCAAAATCATCAACATATTCCAAGAACTCCTTATCCCGCATATTCCGCGGCCTTGGCAGTTTGATGGGCACATCAGCTTCTACCTGGCCATCCTTGAGGATAACCACCCGATCGGCCAGATAAACGGCCTCGGGCACGCTATGGGTAATAAAGAAGATGGTCTTGCCGCTGAGCTGCCAGATCCGTGTCAGTTCCTGCCGCATGGATTCGCGTGTCAGCGCATCGAGGGCTCCTAACGGTTCATCCATCAGCAGCACCGCCGGGTCCGGAGCCAGCGCCCGGGCAATGCCCACCCGCTGGGCCATGCCGCCGGACAACTCCGTCGGATAGGCTTTTTCATAATCCTGCAGGCCAATCATCTCAATCAGCTTCGTGGCGGTTTCCCCTGCATCTTTGCGCTTCTGCAGATGCAGACCGAACTCGATATTTTCCCGCACCGTATACCAGGGAAACAAGGCATGCTGCTGGAATACCACGCCCCGCTCTGCTGACGGGCCATCTATCTCCTGCCCGTTCACCACGATGCGCCCCTTATCGGGCTTCAGATAGCCGGCCAACATATTCAGCAAGGTGGACTTGCCGCAGCCGCTCTTGCCCAGGATGCAGATAAATTCCCCATCCTGCACGGCCAGATTGACATCCTCCAGCACGAAATTTGGCTCCCCGTCCACTAAATCAAAAGCCTTATGCAGATACTCGATCGCAACCCCCATAATCGCACCCCCAAAAGAAAAAGACGCCTAGCGTATCACTCGCTTTGCGTCTTTGCAAATCCTTATTGTCTTAAGATGTTCCCATTATAACCTGTACACACCATGACAACAACGGGCATAGTGCCCTGTTTTCCTAAACGAAAATGTGCACTATGCTCATTCTATTCCTATGTACGGAAGATCACGCGGTTCCGTCCGTCTCTTTTGGCCTGATACAGGGCTTCATCCACCCGCCGGAACAACGTATCCGTACTGTCCTGTTCGATCTGCCACAAGGTTGCGCCAATGCTGCAGGTGATCTTATGCCCGGCCAATGGCACAGCAGCCACCTGCTCGCGGATCTTTTCGGCCAACGCCAATAGTTCGTCCTGCTCTGTGATCTTGGTCAGAATCAGGAATTCCTCACCGCCCCAGCGGATACATTCGTGTTCTTTGGCCAGATGTTTATACACCAAGGTGGCAAAAGCACGCAGTACAGCATCTCCGGCATCGTGGCCATATGTATCGTTGATTTTCTTGAAAAAATCGATATCCAGCATCAGCATGCCGAAGGGCTGCCCAATTTTCCGTGCCCCTGCGATGGCATCCGCCAGCAGCACCTTGAGCTTGTTGCGGTTCCAGCATCCGGTAAGGGCATCGGTTTCGGATTTTTTCTGCATCAGCGCCGCCTTATGCTCCAGACCTGCCGTCTTGCGCAAAAGCTTTTCCTCATGGCGCACCTGTTCCCGCAGGATACCCACGACAAAATATAAAAAGGCATAGATTCCCAGCGGCGTCAGATAGACATGCCAGGGCAGCAGATAAAAATGACCGGATACCCCATCAAAAACACCCAGAGAGGTGAAGACAATAATCGGCAGCAACACCGACCGGCAGAGAAGATCTCCCTCTCTGGCTGCCCGCACACACCAATAGACCACGGCGCCTTCGCCAATAGCCAACACAGGATAATAGAGCGACATCAGTCCATTCATGGTATGCATGCCCATGATCTCCCCTACCATCGCCGTCACAAAGAGCATGGCATTGGCCCAGATCACGATATCCATCCGCGCATATTTCTTGCCTTTCAACAGTTCCCGCGGAATCAGGTTAGCCGCCAAGGGCAGGATATATGCTAAAATGCTCAGCGAATACCACCATACCCGGGGATAATCCCAAAAAAGAGTTTTTACATTGGAAACACTGAAGAGCCACAAGCAGAATACCACCATAAAGAGGATGATATAGGCATAGAGCCGCCGCCATCCCTGGGGATTGAAGCGGTAATAGAGGAACATGATAAAGATGATAGCCAGTCCCACCGGAATGGCCAGCACCAAAGGGATATCCGAATAGAAGAACCGCGCCATCTGCATCTGTTCTGTATCCAGCGAAAACAGGCTGAACCACCCCAGATGGGTGGGGGAATCGGAGTACAATTCTATCGCCAGCTGCGCCTCTCCTTCAAATTTAGGCAGAGCAACCATATAGGGCTGGGAGCCTTCATCATAGCGTTGGGGATAGAAATGCCCCCGGCTGAAAAACATTTCATCATCTAACCACATGCGTACGGCCTGCTTGGTTGTCATAAAGAGCAACACATTTTTCTGGGGATCCTGATTGGATACCTTGACCGTCAACAGGATATGCTGGTATTTGCCACTGAGGGGCGGCCGGTTTTCCATATCAAACAAGGCCCAATCAGCTGAATTCTCCCGCACCAGCGCCGGCACATTCACGCCGCCGGCCTCTGTCTCATTCGTCTCGCAGTAACGCCAGGGGCCTTCCAGCACCGCCGCTTCGCCCCATCTGCCCAGGCCTAAACAGAGGATGAACAGGAGCACATATATGATTTTTCTCATCCTGCTCCCCCATTTCCTAAAATTCCTTATTCCAGACTGATCTGATTGCGTCCATTGCACTTGGCATTATACAGGGCATC